>CAIUAC010000099.1 GCA_903896985.1 uncultured Sandaracinus sp. | reverse complement strand
CGCGGCGCCCGAGGCGTCGCACGCGCCGCCGGTGCGCGCGGTGCAGTCGGTCGTCGTCGTGACGAGGCAGCCGAAGGCGTTCGGCGCGCAGGTGACCAGCGAGCCGACGTCACAGCTCGTGCCTGCCGACGCGCAGCGCTCCGCAGCCGGAATGGCGGCACAAGGGTCGGCCGGCAGCGCGCAGACCGGCATCGCGCCGGTCGTGTCGCAGACGCCGCCCGGGGACGCGGCGCAGTCCTCGACCGTGAGGACGAGGCAGCCGTCAGCGTTGGGCGCGCAGGTGCTCAGCACGTAGCCGCTGCAGGTGCGCTCGCCGTCCGTCAGGCAGACGGTCTCCGGCGCGAGCAGCGAGCACGGGTTGACGCACGCGGCGTCGCCGCCGGCGGGCGCGTTGCAGACCTCGCCCGTCGCGCCACAGCCGGTGCGCGTCTCGACGAGGCAGCCATCGGCGTCCGCCGCGCACACGACGAGCGTGTCGGTGTCGCAGGTCGAGCCCGCGACGTCGCAGAGCGCGCGCCCGGCGCAAGCGCCCGCGTCACCGCCGCCGTCCCGCCGCATCCCGCCGTCGCCGCCGTCGGGGAGGCGTCCACCATCACCCGCGTCTGCCGTCGGGCCGCCGTCGGTCGGCGTCGGTCGAGGGTCGCCCCCGCACGCCGCAGTGACACTCACACACAAGAAGAGAGCAGCCCAGCCAGACATTACGCGCATGAATATTCTCCGCTCCGGTGTCAGCACCGGAGTCAATCGTTCGACAGTGGGATGGAGGTTCTGCCGTGCTGCGCGAGCGCGCGCGGCCGCCCTGAGCTCGCTCAGGGCGTGATGGTGAAGTCGTCGACGGCAAAGCCTTCATCGGTGCCGCTGACGTCCGTCGAGAGCACGAAACGGAAACGCACGAGCGGCAGCCCCGCGACGCTCTCCGCGGTGCGTGAGGCGGTGCGCCACACGCCCGCTGTGCCGCTGTTGCCGTTCCAGGCGTTGTTGACCGCGTCGCTGTACCAGTTGGTGCCGTCGCCGGCGACGCCGAGCTTCGTCCAGGTGCTGCCGTCTCGAGTGACCTCGAGCCAGCCGCGGTCGGAGCCCACGCGCGTCTTGTAGATGTGGAGGAACGACAGCGTGGGGTCCACGCTCACCGCGGTGAAGTCGAAGCACGGCGAGAGCAAGTAGCTGAGCTCGCCGTTGTTGTAGGGCGCCGTCAGGCTCGTCACCCACGCCGACGTCCCCGCGCCCGCGCTCGAGATGAACAGCTTGGTCGGCGTCCCGCGCGCCCACGAGCTCAGCGTGCCATTCGTCGTCCAGCCGCCCGCGTCAGTCTCGAAGCCCTCCGAGTACGGGACGCCGTCGACCATCGCGACGATCGGCTCGATGGCCACGATGACCGAGCGAGTGTCGTTCGTCGTGACCGTGTCACCGACGAGCGAGAGCGCGACGGCGATCGTGCGCGACCCGCCCGTGAGGACGGCGGGAGTCGTGAACGTGTGTTCGTAGACTTCGCCCGGGCGCAGCGTGTGTGTGACGGACTCCGCGACGGGCGCGCCGCCGTCGATCGAGTACGAGATGCCGAACGCGCCGACCGTCGTGATTCCGTCGTTGCGCACCGTGGCGCGGATCGGCACCGAGACTCCCGCGCACGCGACCGGAGGTGCCGCGTTGACGGCCGTCAGCGCGAGGTCTGCGAGCTGGTTGTCGAGCCGCACATCGTCGACGCCGAAGCCCTCGTATTGGAGGCTCGAGTCGGCCGACATCACGAAGCGCAGTCGCACGTCCGGCTGTCCCGCGACGTCCGTCAGGCGAAGCGAGGCCGTGCGCCAAGCGCCCGCGACTCCGCTCGTGCCGTTCCAGTACTGGCTGGTGGCGTTGTTGTACCAGTTGGTGCCTTGGCCCGAGAGGCCGAGCTTTCGCCACGCCATGCCGCCGTCCGTCGACACCTCGACCCAGCCCTCGTCGCAGCAGCTCTCGGTCGTGAAGATGTGCGAGAACGAGAGCTGCGGGTCGCCGAACACCGCCGAGAGATCGAGGCGCGGCGAGGTCAGATAGGAGAGCTCCGAGGTGTTGTAGTTGCCGAGCAGGTTCGTCACCCACGCCGACGTGCCGGACGCCGCGTGGTTGATGAACGTCGCGGCGGGCGTGCCGCGCGCCCAACTCGACGCCGTGCCGCTCGTGGTCCAGCCGCCGGCGCTCGCCTCGAAGTCCTCGAAGTACGAGAACCGCGGCCCGCAGATCCCGGCAGCGTCGGGGAAGACCGCCGCGTCCATGTCGTTGCAGTCGACGTCGCAGTACGCGCCGTCCCCGTCGAGGTCGACGAGCGCGTCGGTCGTCGCGGGGTCGCAGTCGTCGTCGATCAGGTTGCCGCAGACCTCGAGGGCCGCCGGGGAGACGCGCGCGTTCGCGTCGTTGCAGTCGCCGCAGGTGCCGACGCAGGCTGCGCCGCAGGCGAGGTCTGCGAAGCCGTCGCGGTCGTCGTCCTCGTTCACGCCGTCGAGCACGCCGTTGCAGTTGTTGT
>CAIUAC010000098.1 GCA_903896985.1 uncultured Sandaracinus sp. | reverse complement strand
TGGTGCTCGCGCTCGCGCTCTCGCGTGGCGAAGCCCCGCCGCCGACGCAGCCGAACGCGCCGCAGCCGACGTCCTTTCTACCGTCGTTCTTGCCGCACATCGCTCCACCGCCGCCGGAGATCCCCGTGGCGCTCGCGCAGGACGCAGACTCGCTGCTGCACGCCGAGCAGCGCGCGCGGCGCGTCGCGGCAGCGCGCGTCGTGCTCGCCTACGCGCACCCCGACGCGCTGCCGGCGCACCTGCGCCTCGTCGCGGAGCTCGAGACGGCGCGCGGCTGCCGCGACAAGCGCCCCGTCGTCGTGGCCCTCGGCGAGCTCGGCGATGCCCGCGCGCTCGAGTCCGTCGAGCGCGTCGCCGCGGTGCGGAGCTCGGGGGGCGTGTTCGGTCTGGGCGCGAGCGATCCCTACGAGTGCATGCGCGACGAGCTCGGCGTGACGCTCGGCGTGTTGCGCGTCGCCGCGGGCTTCGTCGACGCCGGCGTCCGCTGACGCGCGGCTACTCGCCGGAGCCGCGCAGCGTCTTCGAGAGGAGCTCGAACGACGACGGCACCGAAGCGCGCCCGTTCGTCTCCGCGGTCACGAGCAGGACGAACGGCCCGCTGACGACGCTGCTCTCGAAGCGCGCGTCGCGGTCGGTCGCGTTGTAGTCGAGGGTGCCGAGATTCTCCGCGCTCGTGCCGTGCTTCGCCCAGACGACGAAGACGCGCGCCGAAGGGCTCAGGCGCTCCGGCGGCGTGACGAACTTGAGCTCGATCTTCAGCGTGCCGTTGCCGAATTCAGGGCGCGGGTCGACGGTGACGCTGCCGTCGGTCGCGGGGCTCGCGGGCGTGCCGCTGACCTTGATCGTCTCGGTCGACGGGCCGCAGCCGGCGAGCACGACGACCAAGCCGAGGACCGACAGAGCGGACGAGGGCGCGCGGGTCATGGCCTGAGCGTAGCAGTCTGCGGCCCGAGCGGTGCGTCGCGCGCGGGGCTGCTGGCCGGGGCTGCTGGCCGGGGTGAGTCGCCGCTTGCCGGGGCGATGGCCGATGGCCATGCTCCGCCCATGCTCAAACGCCTCGGGGTCGGGCTGCTCAAGGGGCTCGTGATCGGTGGCGTGATCGGGGGCGGGCTGCACTTCGGGCTCGGCTGGGCGACCGTGGGCGCGCTCCTCGGCTACCTCGTCGCGATGGCCGTCGGCGCGACCGCGGCCGTGCTCGCGGGCAAGCCGCCGTGGCGCGAGGGCGCGTGGATCGAGGCGCTCCTGAAGGGCGTCGCGGGGGTCGGCGTCGGGGCGCTGCTCTACTTCCTCAGCGCGCGCTTCGCGGGCTTTGCGCTGCCCTTCGCGCTGCCGGGCACGGCGGCCGACCTCCCGTGGACGCAGCTCCCGGTCCTCTACGCGCCCGCGTTCGCCGCGCTCATCGGCTCGCTCGTGGAGCTCGACAACACGGGCGCTGCGGCCAAGGGCAAGCCGACGCGCACGATCGCGGCTCCGAAGCTCCGCGTCGGGGACCACGAGACGGAAGACGCGGAGATCGAAGAAGCCCCGCCGTCGCGCAGCCAGAAGGAGTAGCTCTCTCGAGCTCCCGGCTGCGCGGCAGCGCGACTACTTCACCTCTTCGATGGCCGCGACGCGGCGCACTCCGTCAGGGCCGACGGCGAGCTGAACGATGATGTGCACCGCCGCGCGGACGAGCGTGCGCGCCCCCGTCGTCGGCACGCGCCCATCGAGCGAGGCGAGCA
>CAIUAC010000097.1 GCA_903896985.1 uncultured Sandaracinus sp. | reverse complement strand
GGGACGACGCGCGCTTCGACGTAGAGGCGCATGTTGCGGAGCCCCTGCGCGAAGTTGAGCTCGCCGTCGTGGGCGCGCGCGAGGAAGTAGTAGAGCTCGGGGTGCGCGGCGACGTAGTCCTCGTCGTCGCGCACGAGTTCCTCGAGCACGTCGATCGCCGCGCGGCGCTGCGCTGCGTCGCCGAGGCCGCCCTTGTAGAGCAGATAGCCATAGAGGAAGCGCATCCCTGGTCCGCTGTGCAGGCGGAGCGGCGCGGGGATCTCTTCCATCGCGGCGAGGGCCGCCGCGTAGGCGCTCTGGTCCACGGAGCGCTTCACGGCGTCGAAGCCGTCGGTCAGGCGCTCGGCGGTGCGGCGGTCCATCTGAGGACCGGGCACCGGCGGCTCGATCTGCACCCGCGGCTCGCGCTCGTTGCTCATCAGGAGCGACAGTGTCTCGAGCGCGACCGCCGTCTCGCGCACCCGCCCGGCGTGCTGCGAGCGCTCGATGAAGAGCGCCGCCTCTTGCTTGCGGCCGGCCATCACGAGCGACATCGCCTGCTCCGCGTAGTTGCGCGCGGCGACGTCGCCCGTGCCGAAGCCGCGCACGTTCGTCGAGAGCTGCCCGTACGGCCACTGCTCGGAGTAGATGTTCCCGAGGTAGCCCTCGTAGCGCTGGAAGCCGATCAGATCGTCCGGCGCGGCGAACTCGATGCGGGCGTTGTCGTCCGTGTTGAGCGGCGCACCCTCGAGGCGACACTCCGCCGCGACGCACGTCTCGTCGGGCCCGTTCGACGTCTCGGGCGCGGCGACCCAGTCGGTTCCCTCGCGCTGATAACGGATGCGCGTGTATTGCTGGATCTCGTCGCGGGACGCGAGGATGACCCGCGAGAAGACGTCGTAGGGCGACGAGATGCGCGCCTCTTCGAGCAGCGCCGCGGCGCCGGGGAGCTCGTACGTGCGTCGAACGCGCGCGAGGTCGAGCGGCAGCGGCGAGTCCGAGCCGAGCACGACCGTGTCGCTCGAGAGGTTCTCTGCCGCGAACACGACGACGTACCGGAACTGCGACGCGAACGTGCGGAAGATGGTCTTGATGTTCTGCGGGCTGAGCTCGTAGAGCTGCACCCACTGGCAGTAGATCCCGCCCGGCTTGAGCGCGCGCTTGGCGATGCGGAAGTGGTCGCTCGTGAAGAGATCGGAGACGCCCGTGATCCAGGGGTTCGAAGGCTCCGACATGATGACGTCGTACTTCTTGGCGGTGCTCGCGAGGTAGTTGCGACCGTCGTCGTTGATGACGCGCAGCCGCGGCATCTGGACGTACGGGAACTGCGTGAGCGGATACTCGAGGTGGTTGACGTCGGCGAACCACTTGGACGCCTCTGGGATGGACCGCTCGAGCTCCACGACGTCGACGCTCTTCACGGGGAAGCGGAGCGCCGTGCCGACGGTGACGCCTGAGCCGAAGCCGATGACCGCGACGTCGAGGTTCCTCGGTCCGTTCGCGTGCATGAGGAGCGGATACGCCGCGACGGTGACCTGCGTCGGCATATCGTCGCCGTTGCTCGCGTCGACCTTGCCGTTGTTCTTGAGCGCGAGGTGCCGCCCCCAGCGCTCGACGGTCACGGTCGTCGAGAGGCCGTCGCGGTAGTAGACGATGTCCGGCTGCCCCCAGCGCTCTGGGTCGAGCACGTCGGCGGCGAGCGAGACGCGGAACACGCCGAGCGTCATCTTCGCCTGGTCCCAGCGGACCGACCAGCGTGAGGACGGATTCGCGGTGATGAGCCAGCCGAGCGCGAGCAGCGCCGGGATCAGCGGGGCGAGCACGTAGACGACGGCGGCTTGCCACGCCGGGAGGTCACGCCCCTTCTTCTCCGGCGCGGGCTTCTTCGTGCTTTCCGCCTTCTCCGTGGCGTCTGCTTCGTCCGCCTTCGCCGTGTCCGAGTCGGTCTTGGCGGCGGCGTCTTCCGGCACGTCTGCCGCGGTCGCGAGCAGCATCATCAGCGCGAGGCAGAGGTTGAGCGCGATGCCGAGGTGCAGCGTGCTCTCGGCCCCGATCAGCGCGAAGAGCACGAAGCCCGGCAGCCACGCGCCGAGGATCGAGCCGATGGTGTTCGAGGTGTAGACGACCGCGACGTCGGAGCCGACGCTGCGCCCGCCGCTCGACCAGATGCGCAACGTGAGTGGGAACATCGCGCCCATGCCGAACGTCGCGGGGAGGGTGCAGAGCCCCGCGGTCAGGAACATGAAGAAGCGGACGAGCGAGACGTTGTCCGCGAGGCGCTCCCCGAGCGGCGCGACGAGGCTCGCGAACGTCAGCGGGATCTCGTCGGCCCAGATGTAGTTGACGAAGGTGGCCGCCGCGATGAGGAACTGGATCAGCGCGACGAGCAGGACGAAGGTGCGGCGCAGGGCGAGCGACACCGCGAGGTAGGCGCAGAACACGCCGGTGACGCTCGCGACGATGCCGGAGAGGTGCCCCGCGTAGTGGAGGTGCGCGACCGAGGCGATCAGCGGCACGGCGACCAGCGCGAGGCCCCAGAGCGTCGTCTCACCGTCCGAGGCGACGCCGCCGAGCGCGAGGGTCTTCTTCCCGCGGGCGTGCGCGATGGCCGCGATGGCGCCGAGCAAGCCCCACGTCACCGCGACGGCGACGATGTACGCGCCCATCGAGGAGCCGACGCCGACGGGGGCGTTGGCGAGGACGCAGAGCGCTCCGGCGACGACGCCGAGGGAGAGCAGCGGGCGTCGGGAGGTGCCGAGCAACCCAGAGATCATCGCGCTGCCGCCAGCGATGCCGATGAGGAAGGTCATCAGCACGATCGTGAACGTGTAGATCGACGAGCCGATGGTCTGCGCGAGCGCGCGCGTCCAGACGACCTCGTAGCAGAGCGCGGCGGCGCCCGAGACGCCGAAGGCGACGAGCGCGAGCTTGCGGGCGAGCGGAGAGATCGGCTCGTCCGCTACGACGGCGGTGGTGGACGCAGCCTTCGAGACCTTGGCCGCGACCCGCTCGATGATCTCCTTGCCGGGGAAGATGCTGAGCTTCTCACCCGGAGCGAGGGCCGCGCCGAGCAGCGGCTTGTGGAGCGCGAAGATGCCGACGGCGAGGAGGAGGTTCATCCCGGCGGCGGTGAAGTTGGTCGCTGACAGGCCGATGGTCGGCAGCAGCACGAAGCCCGACAAGAACGTGCCGGCGACCGCGCCGAAGGTGTTGACGGCGTACAGCACGCCGACGCGCGAGCTCGTCGCGCCGGCGCGCTGCTCGGTCTCGACGAAGTGCTGCGAGAGGAGCGGGAGCGTCGAGCCCATCAGGGTCGTCGGCACGATCAGGATCGGCACCACCGAGATGAAGCGTCCGATGGCAAAGCCCGCCGAGCCGTCGCCGAAGGTCACGCGCATCCAGCCGTTGACGTCGCCGAGCCAGCCTTCGGGCGCGACGAGGTACGGGATGGCGATCGCGCAGAGCGCCACGAGGAATTCCGCCGCGGCGTACGTCATCAAGGGGTGCTTGATGCGCGCCGAGATCTTGCCGAAGATCCACGCGCCGAGCCCGAGACCGGCCATGAACACGCTGAGGACGGTGCTCATCGCGATCGTGGTCGAGCCGAAGACGTGGTGCAGGTAGCGCGTCCAGATCGACTGGAAGATCAGGCTGCTGGCGCCGGACAGGAAGAAGGCGATGAACGGAGCGAATTGCACGGGAGCGCCTTGGTAGGGAGGGCGCGGGGCGCCCGGGAGGCGCGCAGTATAGCCAGGTGCGCCTTTTGCGCAGCAGGGCCCTCGGGTGGCTCAGCGCGGGGCGCGCACGGGGCGGCGTGGGCGCGCGCCGCGAGGGCTAGCGAGCGCGACTTCGGGGGGCGGCGCGGGGCGCGGGCAGCCCGCGAGCGCGTTGCGGACGAACGACCGGTGGTCGCAGCGCTCAACGGCGCCGCGCACCGGGTCGGTGCCACCCGCCAGCACGGACAGCGCCGCCGCGAAGGCGCGGGCCTCGAACGCGCGCGCAGGCGTGACCGCCGCGCCTGTCGCTGCGAGGTCGAGGATGCGGCGGCTGCAGGCGAGCGCCTCTGCCCAGGCACCGCGACGGCGAGCGACGTCTGCGCGGGCCCAGAGCGCGTCGACGTCGTCGGGCGTCCGGGCGGTCCGCTCGCGGAGCGCCTGGGCAGCGCCCGGGAGGTCGCCCTGGGCGAGCAGCGTGTCCGCGTACGCTCCCCAGAGCCCCCCATCGTCGGGACGGCGCCGAAGGCCTGCCCCGAGCGCGTCGAGCGCGTCGCGTAGATTGCCCCGCGTCAGGTAGATGCGCGCGAGGCCCTCGTACGCGCGCGCGTCGCTCGGGTCGATGGAGAGCGCGTCGCGGAAGTACCCGATCGCGCTGCCGGCGTCGCCACTCCGCACGTACGTCTCACCCAGCGCGCGGAGGCGACGAGCACGGTCTTGTCGAGCGGCGGGATCGAATGGCTGCGCGCGCGCGTCCGCCGGGATCGCGGCGGCTGCGCTCAGCAGGGCGAGGGCGAACAGGAGTGGCGACAGTACGCTGCGCAGAGTGCCCCAGCATAGCAGCCGCGCGGGCGGCTACTGCTGGCTCTGGAGCGTCTGGCGGACGGCGCCGGTCGCCTTGTCGACGAGCTTGCCCGCGAGCTCGAGCTCCTGCGTGTAGCGATAGACGCCCGCCTGGATGGCGATCAGCTGGTCGTTCGAGAAGCTCGCGCCGTGCCGCGCCGCGGTGATCACGCCGCTGACGAGGCGCTCGCCGCGCACGATCGACTGGACGGACGCGCGCAGTGCGGCCTCGGCCGCGGGCACCGCCGACGGGGGCGGCGCTGCGCTCCGGGCGGCGAGGAGGGCGTCGGCGAAGCGCCCCGGCG
>CAIUAC010000096.1 GCA_903896985.1 uncultured Sandaracinus sp. | reverse complement strand
TTCCTGCGTACCGCGATGGACGCCTATCGCGCGATCCAGACGGGTGACCTCGTGGTCGGCGTGGGGTTGTTCTCGTTCCTGCAGAACTGGCTGCTGACCCACATTCGCTCGGAAGATCGCAAGTACACCTGAACGGCGCGCGCCCGACGAGCGGCACGCGCCCTCGGCGGCGACGTCAGACCTCGAGGATGTCCTTCTCCTTGCGGAGAATGATCGCGTCGACCTCGGCGCCGCCCCCCTGGACGATCTTCTCGAGCTTCTCCATCCCGCGCTCGACCTCGTCCTGCGAGGCGTCGCCCTCGGACTCGAGCGCCGCGAGCATATCCTTCGCCTCGTGCCGCGCCTTGCGGATGGCGACCTTGCAGTCCTCGCCGTTCTTCTTGGCGATCTTGACGAGGTCCTTGCGGCGCTCCTCCGTCAGGGACGGCATCGGGATGCGGATGAAGTCGCCGTCCGCCTGCGGGTTGAGCCCGAGGTTCGCCTCGACGATCGCCTTCTCGATGGCCTTCGCCTGCCCCTTCTCCCAGGGCTTGACGGTCAGCATCCGCGCCTCGGGCACGGCGACGGTCGCCATCTGCGCGATGGGCGTGGGCACGCCGTAATAGTCGACGCGCACGCCGTCGAGCATCGACGCGTTCGCGCGCCCGGTGCGGAGCTTGGACAGATCGCGCTTGAGCGCCTCGTGCGCCTTCACGATCGCGGTCGAGAGCTCGGAGAGCGTCTCCTCGATCATCTCGCTCATGGGGTTCTCCTCAAGTGGCCGATTCGGTGACGAGAGTGCCGATGTCCTCGCCGAGAGCGACGCGCTGGATATTGCCACGCTTTGCGAGCGCGAAGACGCGGATCGGCAGGCGATTGTCCCGGCAGAGCGTGACGGCGGTCGAGTCCATCACGCCGATGCGCTCTTGCAGGAAGCGATCGTAGGCGAGGCGGCGGTACATCGTCGCGTCCTTGTGCACGGCGGGATCGCGGTCGTAGACGCCCTCGACCTTCGTCGCCTTGCAGAGGAGCGTCGCGCCGATCTCCATCGCGCGGAGCGCCGCCGCCGTGTCCGTCGAGAAGTACGGGTTGCCCGTGCCGGCGACGAAGATGACGAGGCGGCGCTTCTCGAGGTGCCGCACGGCCCGCCGACGGATGTACGGCTCGGCCATCTGCCGGATCTCGACGGCGCTCATCACGCGCGTCGCGACGCCGAGCTTCTCCATCGAGTCCGCGAGGGCGATGCCGTTGATGATCGTCGCGAGCATGCCCATGTGGTCAGCGCTCGCGCGGTCCATGCCGGCGGTCGAGCCCTTGAGCCCGCGGAAGATGTTGCCCCCGCCGATCACGACGCCGATCTCGGCGCCCAACGCGTGCACCTCGGCGAGCTCTGCGCTGATCTCGCGGAGCGTGCCCGGGTCGACGCCAAAGCCACCGGGCACTCCGCAGAGCGCTTCACCGGAGAGCTTGAGGAGAAACCGTCTGTGCGCGAGAGGCGACGTCATCGGCATTCGATTCTCCTTGTCCGCGAGCGCCCCCGCTGCGGCAGAAACTTTGGAAACGGGTGACAGACGACGGGCCCCGAAGGGCCCGTGGTCATCGTGTTCAGCCGACGCTCTTGAGCTGCTCGGCGACCTCGGCGGCGAGGTCCGACTTCTTCTTCTCGATGCCCTCACCGAGCTCGAAGCGCACGAAGCGACGGATGGCGATCTTCTCGCCGATCTTCACGCTGAGGAGATCGCAGATCTCCTTGACCGTGCCGGTGTCGGTGTCGCGCACCGCGGACTGCTCCTCGAGGCACTTGTCCGACATCCACTTGTCGAGCTTGGCCTCGAGGATCTTGGCCTTCGCCGCCTCGGGGCGCGACTTGCCGGACGCCGCCTCTTCCTCGGCCATGGACTCGGCGAAGAAGCGCAGCTGGTTGGCCTTCGCGGCGTCTGGGATCTCGTCGCGGCGCACGAATTCGGGCCCCATCGACGCGATCTGCAGGCCGACGAGCTCCGCGAAGCTCTGGAACTCGGCGCTGCGGGCGACGAAGTCCGTCTGGCAGTTGATCTCGACGAGCACGCCGAGTCGACCGCCGGCGTGGATGTACGAGTGGATGACGCCATCGGCGGCGATCGCGCCCGCCTTCTTGGCGACCTTCAGCAGGCCCTTCTTCTGGAGGACCTCGACGGCCTTGTCCTCGTCGCCGCCCGTCTCATCGAGGGCGTTCTTGCAGTCCATCATGCCCGCGCTCGTACGATCGCGGAGCGACTTGACCATCGCAGCGGTGATTGCCATCGAGGTTCTCTCTTCTCTAGAAGTGGGGGAAGAAGTGCAGAGGGCTCAGGCCGCCGGCTCGCCGTCGGTCGCCGCCGGGGCGCTCGACGAGACGTCCACCGGAGCCGCGACGGGCGCGCTGTGCCCGTGCATGCCGCCGCCGCCGCCCGGGCCACCCGGACCACGACCACGACCGCCACCGGGACCGCCAGGGCCACCCGGACGACGATCGCCAGGTCCACCCTCGATGCGGCCGCCGGGGCCGACGCGACGGGTGCGCGCGAACTCGACCTGCGTGCCGTCGCCGCCGCCCTGCTGCGGACGGTCGCCACGGTCACGCTCGCCACGGCCCTGCTGGAACTCGCGGCGGCGCTGCTGGCCCTCGACCGCGGCGTCGGCGATGCGGCCCGTGATCAGCTTGATCGAGCGGATCGCGTCGTCGTTCGCGGGGACCACGAAGTCGATGAGGTCGGGGTCGCAGTTGGTGTCGGTCATCGCGACGATCGGGATGCCGAGCTTGCGGCCCTCGCTGATCGCGATGTGCTCGTGGTGCGGGTCGATGACGAACATGACCGCGGGGAGCGCGTTCATCATCTTGATGCCGCCGAGGTACTTATCGAGGCGGATGCGCTCACGGTCGAGACCGAGCGCTTCCTTCTTGGTCACGGCGTCGAAGGAGCCGTCCTCGAGCATGCGCTCGAGGTTGCGGAGGCGCTCGATGCCGGTCTTGACCGTGCGGAAGTTCGTGAGCGTGCCGCCGAGCCAGCGGCCCGTGACGAAGAACTGACCCGAGCGGGTCGCCTCTTCGACGACGACGTCCGCCGCCTGGCGCTTGGTGCCGACGAAGAGGACGTGGCCGCCGCGGCCGACCGCCTCCGAGACGAAGTCGAACGCGCGGCGGAAAAGCTGCGCCGTCTGGTCGAGGTCGATGATGTGGATGCCGTTGCGCGCGCCGTAGATGAACGGGCGCATCTTCGGGTTCCAGCGCTTGGTCTGGTGGCCGAAGTGGACGCCCGCGTCGATCAGGGCGCGAAGCCCGATCGGGAGGTCCCCGCTGCCAACGCCCGCCGTCGCCATCGTCTCCGCCTGCGCTGCCTGAACTTCGGTGCCGGTCACTTCACTCATGAGATCGCTCCATAGATGCGGTTGATTCCGTCGTCTCCCTCGACCGATGACCGCAGGCAGGACAGCCTGTTTGCGGCACCGCACCGGCCGTTTGAGCCGGGAGACGTGGGTGTTTTCGGGCTGAGAGAGGATTCACTCGGTCCGGCCCGCGAGGGCGGCGCCCCTATAGCATGGAGGCGCTGTGGCGCCAACGGCTGAGCCCCGAGCGGTCGCTCAGGGGACTGGCTTCGAGAGGGGCTGGTGACGGTCGCCCGTCGCGGATACCCTCGGCGAATGTCTGGACGCACCTCCCTCTCGCTCGCACTCCTCGCGCTCGCCGCGCTGACCTACGGCTGCGGCTCGCCCGCGACCAAGCCCGCCGACGGTGGCGTCGATGGCAACGTCGAACCGACCGACGCGGGGCTCGACGCTGGACCCGTCGCGCCGGACGTCTGCGACGAGCTCGGGCTCACGCGCACGCCGATGCGCACGACGGGCACCGGCACGGGGATGGGCGAGGTCGCGGGCGACTTCACGGTCCACACGCTGAGCGGCACGTTCACGCTCTCCGAGAAGTGGAGCGGCTGCGAGAGCTACGTGTTCTTCGTGCACATGCCGGGGATCTCCGACGACGTGATCCGCACTCCGGTCGATCGGCTGCTCACCGAGGGGCGGCGCAACGTGCACTACTTCTTCATGTCGACCGCGCCCGACGAGGCGACGCGCACGGCGCTGATGACGGAGCTCGCGGCGGGGCTCGAGGAA
>CAIUAC010000095.1 GCA_903896985.1 uncultured Sandaracinus sp. | reverse complement strand
CGACCTGCTCGAGAAATGCGAGCCGCGCGGCGAGCTCGTGGAGCGGCGCCTCGCCGACCTCGTGCGCGCGCCCTTCGAGCTGCGCGCCGAGCTTGCCGACCGCGGCGCGCGCGTCGGTGACCGAGAGCTCGAGCACCGAGGTGATGGGCTCGCCGCCGATCGTCACCGCGCGCGCGAGTGGAGACAGGCGCGAACCGTGGCAGTCGCCGCACGGCGTGCGCACCTCGCGCAGGGTCTTGCCGCGACCGATGACCTCGACGATGGCGCCGTGCCCTTCGCACGTCGCGCACTGCCCCTGCTTCGTGTTGAACGAGAAGAAGCGCGGGTCGAGCTCGGGGAAGCCCTTGCCGCACTTCGGGCAGGCGCGCTTGCTCGAGAGCATCGACTCCCTGCCCTCGACGACGACGCGCGCGGCGCCGTCCGCGAGCGAGAGGGCGCGCCGTAGGACGTCTTCGAACGTCGGGTCGCTGAGCTTCATGCGCCCGACGACGAAGTCGACGTCGTGCTCCTTGAAGCGCGCCAATTTGAGCGTGCGCGTGACCGCGACGAGCGCGCCGTCGACGCGCGCCTCCGTGATCTTCTCCTTCGCGGCGCGCGCGAAGACGGGCCCGTGGTGTCCCTTGCGGGCACGCACGACAGGCGCGAGCACGAGCACCTCGGCCCCCGCGCGGTGCTGCTTGCGCACATCCGCCGCGAGCGCCGTCGGCTGCCGCGGAGCGATCGGCACGCCGCAGTCCGGGCAGTGCAGGAGCCCGGCGCGCGCGTAGAGCAAGCGGAGATAGTGCGCGATCTCGGTGACCGTCGCGACCGTGCTGTTGCCGCCGCCGCGCGTCACGCGCTGCTCGAGCGAGACGCTCGGCGGTAGCCCCGTGACGCGGTCGACGTTGGGCCTCGGGAGCTGCGGCAAGAACTGCCGCGCATAGGGCGACAGCGTCTCGAGGTAGCGGCGCTGCGCCTCCGCGTGGATCACGTCGAACGCGAGCGTGCTCTTGCCGCTGCCGCTCGGACCCGTGACCACCACGAGCTGATCGCGCGGGATCTGGATCGTGACGTCGCGCAGGTTGTGCTCGCGCGCGCCCTCGACGTGGATGGTCGCGTCGCGCTTCGCGTCCGCGGGGCGCGTGATCCGCGCAGCGCGCGCCGAGCGGGTGTCGCCCGGCGTCGAGCGGCCGAGCGCCTCCGCGAGGTAGCGCGCCGTCGGTGCGCCCTTGACGTCGGCGACCTGCTCCGGCGTCCCCTGCGCGACGATGCGCCCGCCCTCGCCGCCCGCGCCCGGCCCGAGATCGATCACGTGATCGGCCCAGGCGGCGACGCGCATATCGTGCTCGACGACGACGACCGTGTCGCCGCGCAGCACGAGCCGATCGAGCACCGCGAGCAGCGGCCCGACGTCTTGGTGATGTAGCCCCGCGGTCGGCTCATCGAGCACGACGAGCGAGCCCGGCTTCGTGCGCCCGAGCGACTCTGCGAGCTTGAGGCGCTGCGCCTCGCCGCCCGACAAGGTGCTCAGCGGCTGCCCCAGCCGCAGATAGCCGAGCCCGACATCGACGAGCGGCTTGAGCCGCGTCTGCAGCTCCTTGTCCTTGCTGAACGCCGCGACGGCCTCGCTCGCGGTCAGCTCGAGCGCTTGCGCGACGTTCTTCGCGCCGCCGCCATCCGTCGCGATGGTGACGTCGAGCACGGGCCCAACGAAGCGCTTGCCCGCGCACTCCGGACACGAGAAGTGCACGTCCGCGAGGAACTGCATCTCGACGGTCTCTGCGCCCTCGCCGCGACACGCCTCGCAGCGCCCGCCCGGCACGTTGAACGAGAAGAAGCCCGTGCTGTAGCCGCGCTCCTTGGCGAGCGGCGACGCGGCGAAGCGCTTGCGCAGCGTGTCCCAGACCTCGAGGTACGTCGCCGGATTGCCCCGCGAGGTGCGCCCGAGCGGCGACTGATCGACGTGCACGACGCTCGCGAGCCCCTCGTGCCCTGTGAGCGAGTCGAACGAGAGCAGCGCGTCCGCAGACGCCTTCGCCGTCTCGCCGAGCGCCTTCTGCACCGCGGGCACGAGCGTCTCGAGCACGAGGCTCGACTTGCCGCTGCCGCTCGGCCCGGTGACCACGGTGAGCACGCCGCGCGGGATGCGCAGCTCATCGCCGACGAGGTTGTTGCCGCGCGCGCCGCGCAGCACGAGCGTGCCCTTGCCCGCGCGGCGCTCCGAGCGCTCGACCTTCATCGGCGCGAGCGCGCGCGCCGTCGCGGTGTCGCGCTTCGCGAGCGCCGCCGGAGTGCCGTCGAACACCACCGTTCCGCCGTGCTCGCCCGCCCCCGGACCGAGCTCGATCACGCGGTCCGCGCCCGCGATGAACGACGGATCGTGCTCGACGATGATCGCGAGGTTCGAGCCGCTCGTCAGCTTGCGCACGACGCTGAAGAGCCGCTCGGTGTCGCTCGGGTGCAGCCCGACCGTCGGCTCGTCGAGCACGAACATCGCGCCGGTCAGCGAGGCGCCGAGCGCGCTCGCGAGCGCGACCCGCTGCGCCTCACCGCCGGAGAGGGTGCGGGACGCGCGGTCGATCGCGAGGTAGACGAGCCCGACGTCCGCGAGCGTCTGCAGCCGCGCGCGCAGCTCGCGCACGACGAGCGCCGTCGCCGCGTCAGTCGAGAGCCGCGCGCCATGCGCGTCGAAGAACGCGAGCGCCTCCGCGACGGTCAGCGCGTAGAGCTCGGTGACCGAGAGCCCGCCGATCTTCCAGAGCTGCGCCTCGGGCTTGAGGCGCTGCCCCTTGCAGACCACGCACTCCTCGTACTTGCGGTAGCGCGAGAGGAACACGCGCACATGCATCTTGTAGGCGCGCGTCTCCATCCACTGAAACCAGCCGCGGAGCCCGACCCAGCCCTTCGGCCAGCCGCGCGCGTCGCCCTCGAGGAGCCACTGTCGCTGCTCGGGCGTCAGCTCCGCGAGCGGCACATCCATCGGCACGCCCGCGAGCTTCGCGTGCTTGACCAGCTCCTTGCGCTCCCACTCCGCGCTCTTGCCGCTCCACGCCTTGATCGCGCCGCCCGCGAGCGTCAGGCGCTCGTCCGGCAACACGCGCGCCCAGTCGATGCCGATGGTGCGACCGAAGCCGCGACACGGCTCGCACGCGCCGATCGGGCTGTTGAACGAGAACGTCCCCGGCGTCGCGTCCTTGTACGAGAGGTCGCAGTGCGCGCAGTGCAGCGCCCGCGAGAAGCGGAACGTCTGCCCGTCGTCGGCGACGACGTCCGCGCGCCCGCTGCCGCGCAACATCGCGCTCTCGAGCGCCTCGACGAGCCGCGCCCGGTCGCCTTCGCGCGCGATGGTTCGGTCTGCGACGACCTCGAGCGGCACCGTCTGAGGCGCCTCCTTCGATGCCGACTTCGCCGACTTCTCCTTAGTCTTCGGCTTTGCCGCTTTGGACGCGCTGGCCCGCTTCGCCTTCTTCGCCGCGCCGACGTCGGCCGATGCGACCGGCTCGCCGAGCACGTCGCTCGGGCGCACCTCGTCGAGGTCGCGCACCTCACCGCCGACGCGCACGCGGCGATAGCCGTCGGCGAGCAGCGCCTCGCGCACGCCCAAGAATTGCTGGGCGTCCGAGACCGCGACGGGATAGGTGACGACCAGCTTCGCGCCCGCCGCCTCGCGCAGGACGCGCGTCGCCGCGTCGCTCGGGGCGTCGCGCTCGACGGTGCGCCCGCACTTGGCGCAGTGAAGCTGCGCGGCGCGCGCGTAGAGCGTCTTCGCGTAGTCGGTGAGCTCGGTCATCGTGCCGACGGTCGAGCGGCTCGTCTTGACCGGCGCCTGCCGATCGACGGCGATGCCCGCGGGCACCGGATCGAGCTCGTCGACGTCGGGGCGCGCGAGGCGCTCGAGGAACTGCCGCGCGTAGGCGCTGAAGCTCTCGACGTAGCGGCGCTGCCCCTCGGCGTAGAGCGTGCCGAAGGCGAGCGACGACTTGCCGGCGCCGGACGGACCGACGATGGCGACGAGGGTGCCGGGCTCGAGGTCGAGATCGATCGCGCGCAGGTTGTTGGTGCGCGCACCACGGAGACGAGTCGGGCGCATGAAGGGCTCGGGTGCTAAGTCGGGCGTGGATGAAGGGGTCTGGCGAGCGCAGGACGGGGTGCGTGATCGCGGCCCTCGTCGCGGGCGTCTGGACGTGCGGGCCGACGGTTATAGGGCTCGCGGCGGCACTGTCCAGTCGTGCAGTAGTGCAAGCGCAGGACGCTCCGGTGAGCGACGACCGG
>CAIUAC010000094.1 GCA_903896985.1 uncultured Sandaracinus sp. | reverse complement strand
GGCCGCGCAATACCTAGCGCTCATGTCCGCCAACGATGGCTGGCGGCCGAACTTCTTCTACGGCCGCGCGGTGTGGACGCGAAATTTCTCGGACAACGACCTCGGGCGAGTGTGGTGGCTCTCGAGCTCCGATGACCCGATCAGCAGCCAGGCCTACAGCTACGCGTGCTGCCGTCGCGTCGCGCCCACCGACGTGCAGAGCCGCGGGACGCTGATCCCCGTCACGGGCTCGACTCGCGGCGTGCTGACGACCTACATCCACAACCGCGAGGACACGACCTTCCCCACCGCGGCCGGCCTCTGCAGCGGCCTGCGCAGCGACCTCTGCAGCACCGCGCAGTACGTGGTCCTGAACGACGCGGGCCGCTTCGGCGCCACCGTCCGCCGCGCCACGCCCGCGCTCTCCGACAACGACGCGAGCCTGTTCTCGTCGGTCCTCGGCACGAACGACGCCGACAACCCGGGCTGGAGCGAGTACTACGCGTTCGCGTGCTGCGCGTCGCAGCAGCCTGTGGACGGCTCGTGCCCGGCGCCCGGCGTCGTGGTCAACAACGTCTGCATGATGGACTCGCACGAGACGGAGGACGCCTCGTTCTTCGACGCGGCGCGCGCGTGCGGGCGTGTCGGCGCGGACGTCTGCTCCAACAGCCAGATGCAGAACATCCGCAACGCGGGTCGGTTCGCGGGTCGGCAGTCGTGGACGAACGAGGGCGCGGACAACGACAGCGCCCGCGTCGGCGGCATCCTCGGCTCGCAGCCCGACAACCCGAACCCGACCACCAGCCGCTTCGGCTACGCCTGCTGCCTCTGAGCCCGTCGCGTCTCCTCGGAGCGCGAAAGGTCTGATATGTCCCTGAGTGCTCGTGCCTGCGTCCTCGCTGCGTTTCTCAGCGTGTCGCTGCCCGTCGGCGCGTTCGCGCAGACCTCGCCCTTTCAGATCGATGTGCAGCACCTGCACCCGAGCGCGCTGCCGGACTCGGGCCTCGCGGTCGAGGGCGGGCCGGGCTTGCCGGCGTGGACGCTCTCCTTCGCGGGGACGCTGCACTACGGCAAGACGCTGCTCCGCGCGGTCGAGCCGGGCGGGGCGCAGCAGGCGGTGCTGCTCGCCGATCAGCTGGTCGTCGAGCCCGCCATCGCGCTGGGCTTGCCCGCGGGCTTCGCGGTGCAGGTCGAGTGGCCGCTGGTGCTCGCCGCGAGCGACACGCCGGAGGCGCGCCCGCTGACGCTCGCGACCCTGCACGGCGCGGGGGTCGGGGATCCACGGCTCGCGCTCAGCTGGCGGAACGCGCTGCAGCGTGACCTCGTGCTGCTCGCGAGCGCGACGGTGACCGTCCCGATGCTGACCCTCGGCGGCAGCGCCGCCGCGGAGCTCGGCGCGGAGGCGTCGTCGAGCGTGTCGGTGCTCGCGGGCGTCGAGGGGCGCGTCGGCGTCGTCACCTTGCGCGGCAACGTCGGGGTCCGCGCGCGCTTGGGCGACGCGTCCTTCGCCGTCGGCGGCGGTCGGCTGATGGTCGCGTCGGAGCTCAGCTGGGGCGCGGGCGTCGAGGTGCGCGCGCACGCCGCGCTGCAGGTCCTCGCGGAGGTCTACGGCTCGTCGGCCTTCGACACCTTCGGCAGCAGAGACACGACGCCGCTCGAGCTGCTCGCGGCGGTCCGAGTGCACCCGCACGCGGACATCGAGCTCGTGCCGTTCGCAGGCGTCGGCCTCGGCGAGGGCTACGGCACGCCCGCTTGGCGGGTCGGCGCCACGCTCCGCTTCTACCTGCACATGCACGACGACGACGGCGACGGGGTCGGCAACGCCGCCGACCGCTGCCCGAACGAGGACGAAGACCTCGACGGCTTCGAGGACGGCGACGGCTGTCCCGACCGCGACAACGACGCGGACGGACTCCTCGACGCGGCGGACCGCTGCCCGAATCAAGCGGGGCTCGGGCGCCTCGAGGGCTGCCCCGATCCCGACGCGGATCACGACGGCGTGGTCGAGGGCGACCGCTGCCCCGATCAGGTCGAAGATCAGGATCACTTCGAGGACACCGACGGCTGCCCGGACCGCGACAACGACGGCGACGGCATCCTCGATACTGCCGACCGCTGCCCCGATGACGCCGAGGACTTCGACGAATTCGAGGACATCGACGGCTGCCCCGAGCCCGACAACGACCGCGACGGGATCGCCGACGGCAGCGACCACTGCCCGCGCGAGGCGGAGGACCGCGACGGCTTCGAGGACACCGACGGCT
This sequence comes from uncultured Sandaracinus sp., assembly GCA_903896985.1. Taxonomy (GTDB): domain Bacteria; phylum Myxococcota_A; class Polyangia; order Polyangiales; family JADJQN01; genus CAIUAC01. The sequence continues at coordinate 1,488 of CAIUAC010000094.1, read as the reverse complement.
GCACCGACGCCGACAACGACGGCGACGGCGTCGCGGACGGCGAAGACGGCCCGCCTGATCCGGGCGGCACCTTCGGCGTCTGTCGCAACCTGCCCGAGACCGCGGGCGGCCGTGACGCCGCCGACCCCGATGGCTGCCCGGACAGCGCCGTGCGCGTCGACGTCGCGGCGCGCCGCATCCGCGTGCCGCCCGTGTTCTTCGACAGCAACGCGGACGTGATCCAGCAGCGGAGCTTCGCGGACCTCGCCTATGTCGCCGACATCATGACGGCCAACACCTGGATCCAGCGCATCTCGGTCGAAGGGCACACCGACGACCGCGGCAGCGACGCGCTCAACCAAGACCTCTCGCAGCGGCGCGCCGCGAGCGTGGTGCGCTTCCTCGTCGAGCACGGCGTCGACGCGGGGCGCCTCGAGCCGCAGGGCTTTGGGCGCTCGCGCCCGCCGACGGTCGATGACGATCCCGCGTGCGCGCAGCAGCGCTCGAGCGCGTGTCGCCAAGCGGCGCGCCGCGTCGTCTTCGTCATCGCGGGCATCGCCGGCGAGGCGGCTGCCCCAGTGGCGCCATGAACAGCCCGGAGAACGCCCCCGCGCTCACGGCCGTGCTGCGCCACTACGGCCCCTGGCTCGTCGGCGTCGCGGTCGTCGGCGTCGCGCTCGCGGCGCACCTCGACCTCCGCGCCCGCGTGACGGCGCTGGAGTCTGCGCGCCCAGGGGGAAGCGCTCCGGGCGCGACTGAGCACGCGGCTGAGCCCGCGGCTGAGTCTGCCGCTGCGATGGCGAGAGCGGCGGCGGCGGCCTCGGCTGTCCCTGGCGCTCCTCCTGTTCGTTTCGTTCCTCCGGTGTCGCCGGCTCCTCCGGTTCCCGCAGGCGCTGAGCCCGCCAGCGCGCCCGTCGTGACGCAGGGACCGCCGCCCGCGTGGAGCTGTCAGGGCACGCTCGCGCAGGACGCCGTGCGGCGCACGATCGGCCAGAGCGGCGGCGCCGTGCTGCGCTGCTACGAGGAGCGACGGCAGCAGGTCCCCACGCTGCGCGGCACGCTGCTCGTGCGGCTGCGCGTCGCGGCGAGCGGCGCCGTCGACCGGGCGTACCTCGCCGGCGTCGACGACCCGCAGCTGGTGTCGTGCGTCGGCAACCTCGTGGTCGGCTGGCGCTTCCCGTCGCCCTCGGGCGGTGACTGCGCCGTGGTCGAAGCGCCGTTCGCGTTCGTGCCGCCCTGACCCCATCGCAGGGGCGCCCAGTCGCTCCCAACTCGCGGCCGACGCGCTAATATCGCGCCCGATGCGGTACGTCATCTCGTTCGCTCGGTCTCGCGCGCTCGGGCTCCCCGACGCGAGCTTCTCGGTGTCGCTTCAGGGAATGACCACGCTCTTGAGCCCGGGGGCGTACCTCTCCGGCAGCGGACCGCCGGGCGGCGTGGCGTGGTTCGCCGTGCTCCCCGCGAACGGGCTGGGATACGCGGCGCTCGAGCCCGCCCTGCGCTCGCGGC
>CAIUAC010000093.1 GCA_903896985.1 uncultured Sandaracinus sp. | reverse complement strand
GACCTTCTCCTGCGGCTGACGCGCGCGCACCCGCCCGAGCTGCCGCGCGAACGCGTCCGCGTGATCGGCGGGGACGCGCAACGCGAAGCTCGCGGCGCCCGGCGGCGTCCGGCCGCGGCGCAGCTCAGGGTTCATGCGCGCGAGGTCGGCGGGCTGCAGGTCCGCGGCGCGAGCGAGCGCCGAGAGCATCATGCCGCCGGGGACCTCGATCGCCGTGAGCGGAGTCTCCGCTTCACGCGTGGCGGCGTCGAAGCCGAAGCGCGCGGGGTTTCTCCCCACGACCGCGCACGCCATGATCTTCGCGACGTAGAGCGTCGTCTCGAAAGGCAAGCCTGCCTCGACCCGCGCGAGCTGCCAGAAGTCGTTGGTGTTGTACTTGCGAATGGCGCGGATGAGCGCCCCGTAGCCCATGTTGTACGCGGCGAGCGCGAGCTCCCACGAGCCGAAGCGGCGGTGGAGGTCGCCGAGATAGTGCGCCGCCGCGCCCGTCGCCGCCTCCGGGCTCATGCGCTGATCGACCCAGTGGTCGCGCGCGAGGCCGTACTCCTCGCCCGTCCCCTGCACGAACTGCCACATCCCCACGGCACCCGCGCCCGAGTGTGCTGTCGGGTCGAGCCCGCTCTCGACCATCGCGACGTAGAAGAGATCCTCGGGGACGCCAGCCGCGCGCAGCACCTCGCGCACCGCGCGGTCGTGCCTCGGCACGCGCCGCAGCCAGCCTGCCATCAGCGAATGGCCTCGCGGATCGTCCTTGAAGAAGCGCAGATAGTCGACGACGCGGCTGTCCCAGCGCACCGGCAGATCGGGGAGCGCGAGCCCTTGCAGGTACGCGAGATCACGCCCACCCGTCGCCGTCTCGACCACGCCGGCCGGTACGTCCGAGGTCAGCGCGAGCGGCATCTCACCGCTCGCGAGCGTCTGCGCGCCGCCGGCCGCGGGCCCGAAGAGTTCGAGCTCCGCGAGGCGCAGCGCGCGGAGCTCTTCGGACTCATCGCCGGTGACGAGCGCGTCCGCGCTAGGCGCGGCAGCCGTAGAGGGTGCGACGTCGCCCACCGCGGGCACGTCCTGCGCGCCGCCCGTGACAGGCACGAGCAGCGCAGAGACGACGAGCAGCGCGGGGATACGACGACGCATCTCCATAAGCGTAGCGGGGCGCCGCGGCTCGCCGCCAGAAACGTGTGTGAGTCCCATTTCGGGCCGTCCCGCGGCTGCCTGCCCCCGGCCGACGATTCGCGTATGATCCCGCCGCGTGCCGGTCGCCCTCTGCGACCGCGGAAACATTTCGCTCGTGCCGAACGTCTGCCACCCAGCCCTCCGCGCCTCCGGGCTGTCCACCAGACGATGACCGACCTCGCCCCGCTGCTGCGCCCCGTCCGTGCCGTCACGCTGCGCCTGCGCGCGCAGCGGGCGCTCGACCTCGGCGCGAAGCTCTCGCTCGCCGGGCTCGGCGTCGCCGCCGCGGTGCTCCTCGCCAGCAAACTGAGCGCCCTCCCCCGCGCGCACGAGCTGCCGTGGTTCCTCGGGGCCGCGGCGCTGCCTGTGCTCGGCGCGTTGGTCGGCGCGCTGCGCAGCGTGCCTCCGCTCGTCGCCGCGCAGCTCCTCGATCGGGCGCACGACCTCCACGACCGGACCGCGAGCGCGCTGTCGTTCACCGCGCTGCCCGCCGCCGAGCGCACGCCGTTCATGAGCGCCGCCGTCGACGACGCGGTCGCACGCGCGACGACGCTCGTCCCGAAGCGCGCCCTGCCGCTCCGCGTGCCGCGCGACACCATCTTCGTCGCGGGGCTCGCGCTCGCGGTCGCCGCGCTCTCGTTCGTCG
>CAIUAC010000092.1 GCA_903896985.1 uncultured Sandaracinus sp. | reverse complement strand
GACGTCGCCGTCGCGGGCAATGCCTACAACGGCATGGGCGTCCCCGACTGCATCGCGAGCGGCCTCGCCGCCGCCGCGCGCCTGCTCGGCACGACCGAGCCCGCCTCACCTCCCGCTCATTGACCGCACGCTCACTCGAGAGACCCCCGCACCCATGACCGACATCCCGACATTCACGTCCAAGACCATCATCGAACCCTTCCGCGTCAAGGTCGTGGAGCCCCTGCCGCTCCCGTCGCGCGAGGCGCGAGAGGTCGCTCTCGAGGCCGCGCGCGGCAACCTGTTCAACATCCGCGCCGAGCACGTCACCATCGATCTGATGACGGACTCCGGCACTGGCGCGATGAGCCAGGACCAGTGGGCGGCGATGATGCGCGGCGACGAGTCGTACGCCGGCGCGCGCTCGTTCTTCGAGTTCGAGCGGGTCGTCCGCGCCCTCACCGGCAAGAAGCACGTGATCCCGACGCACCAAGGTCGCGCAGCCGAGCGCATCCTCTTCAGCGTCGTCGGCGGCAAGGGCCACGTGATCCCCGCGAACACGCACTTCGACACCACGCGCGCGAACGTCGAGGCCTCGGGCGCGGAGGCCGTCGACCTCGTGATCCCGGAGGGCATCGATCCCGAGTCGCTCCATCCCTTCAAGGGCAACGTCGACGTCGCGCGCCTCGCGGCGTTCCTCGAGACGCACCGCGGGCAGGTCCCGCTCGTGCTCGTCACCGTGACGAACAACAGCGGCGGCGGGCAGCCCGTGTCGCTCGGCAACCTGCGCGAGGTGCGCGCGGTCTGTGATCGCTTCGGCGTGCCGCTCTTCCTCGACGCGGCGCGCTTCGCTGAAAACGCTTGGTTCATCAAGCAGCGCGAGCCTGGGCAGAAGGACCGCACTCCGCGCGAGATCGCGCAGGAGATGTTCAGCCTCTGCGACGGCGCGATGATGAGCATGAAGAAGGACGCCTTCGGCAACATGGGCGGCTTCCTCGTCCTCAACGACGACGCCCTCGCCGTCGAGTGCCGCAACGCGCTGATCCTCACGGAGGGCTTCCCGACGTACGGCGGGCTCGCGGGGCGTGACCTCGGCGCGCTCGCCGTCGGGCTCGAGGAGATCCTCGACGAGCGCTACCTCGAGTACCGCATCGCCTCGACGCATTACGTCTGGGATCACCTGCAAAAGGCTGGCGTCCCGCTCCTCTCGCCCGCGGGCGGGCACGCCGTCTACCTCGACGCGCGCCGCTTCTTGCCGCACGTCCCGTCACCGCTGCTGCCCGGGCAGAGCGTCTCGATCGCGCTCTATCGCGAGGCGGGGATTCGCAGCGTGGAGATCGGCACCGTGATGTTCGGGCACACGCAGCCTGACGGCACGCAGTCCCCCTCCCCGCTCGACCTCGTGCGCCTCGCGATCCCGCGCCGCGTCTACACGCAGAGCCACATGGACTACGTCATCGAGGCGGTCATCCACGTGCACGAACACAGGAAGTCGCTCGGCGGCTACCGCATCACCGAAGAGCCCAAGGCGCTGCGCCACTTCACCTGCGCCTTCGCGGCGCTCTGAGTCGCGACGCTCGCGCTCAGCCCCCGCTTGCCGGCAGCACCAGCACGAGGATCGCGAAGAAGTGCGCGGCGCTGCCGGCGAGGACGAAGCCGTGCCAGACGGTGTGGAACCACTTGCGCTTCGTGACGTAGAAGACGACGCCGACGGTGTACGCGAGCCCGCCGGCGACGAAGAGCGCGAGGGACGAGCGCGGCAGCACCTCCATCAGCGGCTTGGCCGCGATGACGACCAGCCAGCCCATCGCGATGTAGAGCGCGAGCGCGAAGCGGCGGTGCTTGCGCAGCGGGGACGCCGTGAAGATCAGCCCGATGAGCGCGAGCCCCCAGACGATGCCGAACAACGTCGCGCCCCACGCGCCGGTGAGCGCGAAGAGCGTGACCGGCGTGTAGGTCCCCGCGATCAGCAGGTAGATCGCCGCGTGATCGAAGTGCTTGAGCAGGCCCTTGGTGCGCGGCCAGCCGACGGGCACCGCGTGATAGAGCGTCGAGGCGAGGTAGAGCACCGTCAGCGACGCGCCGAACACCGAGCAGCCGACGACCTGCGTCACCGTGCCGTACGTCGCGGCGTAGACGACGAGCACGACGAGCCCCGCGATGGCGAGCGCCGCGCCGACGCCGTGCGTGATCGCGTGCGCGATCTCTTCGCCGACCGAGTACGAGCCTTCGAGCGAGTTGGACATTCCCGGACGATGACAGCAGCGACTGTCACGGTCCATGGCCGACGCAGCGGCATGACCAGACCGTGACGGGCGGCCACGCGGAGCGCATCGGACCGCCGCGGGTGCGCGCAGCTGTGGCATCCTCGCCCGCGGAGGCTCCCCGATGTCCACGCCAGAAGAGCTCGAAGCGGCCACGCGCCGCGTGAATGGTCTCGCCAAGGCACCGAGCACCGACGACATGCTCGCGCTCTACGGCTTCTTCAAGCAGGCCAACGCGGGCGACGCGACGGGGAGCCGCCCCGGGATGCTCGACATCCGTGGCCGCGCGAAGTTCGACGCGTGGGCGAAGTGCCGCGGCATGACGGCCGACGCCGCGCGCGCCGGCTACATCGCGCTCGCCGCGAAGCTCGGCGCCTGAGCCGTCGCGCGGGCCCTCCGCGCAGAGTCGGCAGGGGCGCGGCTCAGTGCAGGATCAGCCCGAGGCTGGCGCCGACGAGCACCTCGCTCGTCGGGCCCGCGGCCCACGCGTCGATGATCGTGACGCTCGGCCGCAGCTCGAGGTCGAAGGTGTTCGTGATGGCCCACGCGAACGGGAACGACATTCGCGCGTAGAACGCGGGCGGGAAGCCCCGGCGGAAGAAGACGCCCATCTCGGGGAGTGCGGCCGACAGGACGCTCGAGATGCGGAATCGCCCGCCGTCCATGATGTTGGCGCCGGAGAGCGCCATTCCGAGCGAGGTCGCGAGCCGCGAGTCTCCGCTGAGGTCGTGCACCGCGACGCGCGCCTCGAGCGCGATCGAGTCGCCGAACGCGGTGTCGAGGACCGAGAGCCCGCCGTCGTAGTCCGCCTCGTCGTCGCCGTGGAACGAGTAGCGCAGCGCCGCCACGAACTCGGGGCGCGAAGTCAGTGACTCCAGCGCCTCGATCGCCTCTACCCAGCTGTCGAGGTTGCCCTGTTCACGGGCGATCTCCAGCACAAGATCGGAAGAGCACACGTCTGAACTCCAGTCACTCTCGCGCATCGCGTATGCCGTCTTCTGCTTGACACGGGGGGGGGGGGGGGG
>CAIUAC010000091.1 GCA_903896985.1 uncultured Sandaracinus sp. | reverse complement strand
GCGCTCGGGGCAGCGGAGCGCGCAGCGGCGAGCCGTACGAGCGCCTCCATGTCGATGCCCGAGGTGTCTTCCGTCCCGAGCGCCTTGCGCCGCGCGGGGCCATCGCTCCGCTCGATGCCCTCGTGGCCCCGGGCCGAGACGTGCGTATGCGGGGCGTCGTCGAGCGAGCCGCCGAGGTCGGTCGTCTCGCCGCCGGCCTGCTCGGTCGAGGCGGGGGTTGGCGTCGGCACGCGCACCGCCGGGACGTGGAGCGTCAGCGCGAAGAGCAGCGCGTTGACGGCGTCCGCGAGCGGCGCGGTGTCCTCGACGCGAAGCTCCCGCGCAGGCACGTCGCACACGCTACCGAGCATCGGGGCCCTCATACGTTCCCCCTGGTGCGCGCTGCCGTCTCGTCGGTCGTCGCCTGCTCGCGCCGCGCTTCTTCACGGCGCTCCACCTTCGAGAGGCGCAGCTCGAGCTCCTCGAGCACGCGCACGTCGCGCTTCGCCTCGAAGGCCCGCACGGCCTGCGCCTCGCGCTCCGTCGTGCGCTCGACGCACACGGCCTCGGCGCGCCGAACTCCCTCGACCGCCTCGCGCACGGTGCTCGCCCGCAGCGCCAGGTCCTCGGGCAGCATCTCCTCGACGTGCGCGAGCGCGTGGACCGAGTGCTCGAGCGCCGCGCCCACCCGGACGGCCGCGTCCTGAGCCTGCACGAGCGCCGCAGAGGCCTGCGCGAGCTCGCTCCGACGCACGGAGAGCATCCGCTCTCGCACCACGATCAAGCGATTGAGCCGCTTCGCGTCCTTCATGGGACCTCCGGATAGAGCGCGGCGAGCGCGTTCAGCGTGGTCTGCGCGGCGCAGGGCTCGTCGACCCGCTGACGCAGGAATTTCTCGACGTTCGGCATGCGCGCGAGGGCGTCGTCGAGGCGCGGGACGGCGCCGTGCCGATACGCGCCGACGGCGACGAGGTCCTCGGCTTCGCGGAAGGACGCGAGCGTCTCTCGGAGATGCTGCGCGCGCGTGATGTGCTGCCGGCTCGCGACGTGCGCCATCACGCGGGACACGCTGCGGGGCACGTCGATCGCGGGGAAGCGACCGCGCTCGGCGAGCTCGCGGGACAGCACGATGTGGCCGTCGAGGATCGCGCGCGCCGCGTCGGCGATCGGGTCCGAGAGGTCGTCGCCCTCGACGAGGACCGTGTAGATGCCGGTGATCGAGCCGGGCCCGACGCTCGTGCCCGCGCGCTCCATCAGGCGCGGCAAGGACGCGAACACCGACGGCGTGTAGCCCTTCGTGGTCGGCGGCTCGCCGACGGCGAGGCCGATCTCGCGCATCGCCATCGCGTAGCGAGTGACGCTGTCCATCACGAGCAGGACGTCGCGCCCCTCCTCGCGGAAGTGCTCGGCGACCGCGGTCGCGTAGAGCGCGGCGCGCACGCGCACGAGCGGCGGATCGGCGCTCGTCGCGGCGACCACGACGCTCTTCGCGAGGCCCTCCTCGCCGAGCGTGCGGTGCACGAATTCTTCGACCTCACGGCCACGCTCGCCGACCAGCGCGATCACCGCGACCTCGGCCACGCTCTCGCGGACCATCATGCCGAGCAGCGTGCTCTTGCCGACGCCGCCTCCCGCGAAGATGCCGATGCGCTGCCCCTTCGCGAGCGTCAGCGCGGCGTCGATCGCGCGGACGCCGACCCACACGGGCTCTTCCACGGGCCGGCGGCGGAGCGGGTTGACCATCACGCCGTGCAGCGGTCGCTCGGCGTCGAGCTTCGGCGCGGGCTTGCCGTCGATCGGCCGACCGAGCCCATCGAGCACGCGCCCGAGCAGCGCATCGCCGACGCGAGCGCGGGCGGAGCGTCCGACCCGGCGCACCGGCGCGCCAGCGACGAGGCCGTACGTCGCCGCGAGCGGCATCAGCAGCGTGCGGTCCCCTCGGAGACCGACGACCTCCGCCTCGACCGGCGGCGCGCCCGGCGTGAGCACCTCGAACACATCGCCGATCGCCGCGTGACAGCCGCGCGCCTCGAGCACCAGCCCGACCGCGTCGCTGAGCCGACCTTCGCTCGCGGGAAACGCCCCGCCACGGCCGATCGCCGCGTAGCCGCTGAGGTCGATCATGTCGCCACCTCAGCTTCACGCCGACGACGCTCGTCCTGCATCGCGCGGAGCGCGGAGCGCAGGCGCTCACCGACGCGACCGTCGACGCGCGTGTCCACGCCGTCCACGACGACGCCGACTCCATCGAGCCGCGGGTCGAGCGTGATCGGCACGCGCACGCCATCGACCTCGACCTCCGCCACGCCGAAGGCGCCGACGATCGCCGTGTAGGCGGCGCGAGACGCGCGGGCGCCGGTCGGCTGATGGCCCTCGAGCGCTGCGAGCGCCGTGCGCACGAGCGCGGCGTGCAGCTCCGGCTCGCGCTCGAGCTCCCGCTCGACCAGCACTTCGGCGAGCTGCACCGAGAGCTCGAGCAGCTGATCCTCGACCGCCGCGAGCGCGCGAGCGCGCGCCGTCAGGTGCTCAGCGACCGCGCGAGCGAACGCGTCCGCGAACGGGTCGCGCGCAGGCGGCGCAGGAGGCTGCGGCGCGACCGGCGGCGCAGGGGGAGGAGGCGCAGGCGGCGCCATCACGTCGGGGCTCGGCGGCGAGGACGCGTCGAGCGCGCCGTCGTCCTGCGAGGAGTCGTCCTCCTCCCCAGTCGTGAAGAGCGGGCGCACGGTGACCTTCGGGGCGTCCGTCAGCCACGGCGCCGGGCTCACCTTCTCGTTGGACGTCATGAACGGCGTCGGGCTCACGGCGGGACCGCGGCGACCGCCGGCGCTGCCGCGCGTGAAGGGCTGCTCAGACAAGTTCGAGGTCCCCCTCGCGTGCGATCTGGATCGTGCCGTCCGCCTCGAGCTCGAGGGCCGCGTCGACGATCGCCGCCTGGGCGTTCTCGACGTCCGTGATGCGCACCGCGCCGAGCATCTCGAGCTCCTCCCGGAGCATCGCCGCCGCGCGCTGCGAGAGGCTCGCGAGGATCTTCTCGCGGAGCTCCGCGCTCGCCGTCTTGAGCGCGACCACGAGCTGATCGGTCGCCACCGACTTGAGCAGCGCTTGCATCCCGCGCGCGTCGACGCCGCGCAGATCCTCGAAGACGAAGAGCGCCTTCTTGATCTTCTCGGCGGTGCTCGCGTCGGTCTCGGCGAGCCCCGAGAGCAGCGTCTGCGTGTCTTCCTTGCCGAGCTTCTTCACGAGCGCAGCGGCTACCTCGAGCCCGTTGACGGCGGCGGGCCCCGAGCTTCCGTCGGTCGTGATCTCCGACGCGAGCTGCGCCTCGATCGCGTGGATGACGTCGTCCGGCACCGCCTCGAGGCGCGCGAGCCGCTGAATGACGGCGACCCGACGCTCTTGCGAGAAGTGCGCGAGCACCTCCGCGGCGCGCGTCGCGGGAACGCGCGAGAGCACCACGGCCGCCGTCTGCGCCGTCTCTTCTTCGAGGATCGCGACGAGCGTCCCGGTGTCGAGGCGCCCGACGACCGCCCCCGCCGGCCCGAGGGTCTCGTCGGAGAACACGGCCGCCGCCTTGCCGTCGCCGAGGGCGCGCGTCGCGAGCTTCTTCAGGTACGCCGTCGAGCCCTCGAGCGTCGGCGTGACGCCGAGCTTCGCGCGCTCGCTGAACTCGCGGTGCACGGCGTGCACTGCCGCCGGCGAGACCTGCTTGGTCGTCTCGCTCGCGATGCGCAGGCCGCGAAGCTCCGGGTCAGTCAGCTGCTTGATGATGCTGGTCGCGACCGGCTCATCGAGGCTCAGCAAGAAGAGCAGCGCCTTCTGAGCGCCCGAGAGCGCGTCCGCGCTGAGCACGACGGTGCCTGACGACGCCGGCACGATCGCCGCGGGGCCCTTCGGCGGGGTCGACGTGCTCATGTGGACTCCGCGAGCCAGCCGCGCACGATGTGCGCCGCGAGCTTGGGATCGTCACGGACGATGTCGGACGCGAGCGGCGGAACCGGCGCACCCGCGGCGACCTCCGTGGGCGTCGCTCCGCCGAGCGCGCGGGCCTCGACCGCGACCTGCAGAGGCTCCCCGTGCCCACCGACGACCCGACCGATGCCGCCACCCGGCAGCGCGAGCTCGTTCGACTGCTTCCGCCCCGACCGCAGCCCGTACATCAGGAGCGCGAGCGCGACGAGCGCGGCGACGCCGAGCGCGAGGTCTCGCCCGTTGTCCTTGGCGAACGCGATGGCTGGGTTGACCGCAGGCTCGGGCGCCTCGACGACGGCCGGCGCGAACTGCACGCACTCGACGGTCACGCGGTCTCCGCGATCCGCCTGCACGCCGACGGCGCTCTCGACGATCGTGCGCACGCGGGTCAGCTCCTCGGCGGGGCGCGTGTGAAAGCGACGCTGCGCGCCGGTGCCGGTCCAGGTGCCGTCGACGACGACCGCGACGTCGAGGCGCGTCACGCGCCCGACCGGCTCGATGGCCCGCGTCGTGACCTTGCTGACCTCGTAGTTGCGCGTCTCAGTGCGACGCCCCGAGCTGCCCGAGCTCGCGACGCCCGCGGTCGCCGGAGAGGTCGGCGCAGTGGGAGCACCGGGAGTTCCTGGAGCGCCAGGAGCGCCGGGAGCGGCCGCGCCCGCGAGGGGAGGAGCAGCGGCTGCCCCGCCGGGCGTCGGGACCTGTCCGCCGGGCAAATTCGAAGGGGTGCCGGGCACGCCAGAGGTCGTCGGTCCCGAGGCGGCGCCGCCCTCCTCGGTGATCTGGAAGCTGCGCGTCGCGACCGTCTCGGGGTTGTAGCGCTCCTCGGTGCGCTCCTCGCGAGCGAAGCTGAGCTCCGCGGCGACGCGCACGATGGACACGCCCACGCCGAGCGTCGCGTCGAGCAGCTGCTGCACCGCGCGCTCCTTGCTGCGCTCGACCGAGCGTCGCACCTCGAGCGAGCGCGAGGCGAGCTCCTCCTCCGCCTGCTCGCCGCCGGCGAGAGGACGCCCGTCGC
>CAIUAC010000090.1 GCA_903896985.1 uncultured Sandaracinus sp. | reverse complement strand
GACCGCCGCCGCGTCGTCGCCGCGCAGGCGCTCGAGCTTCGCGAGCAGCGCGAACGCCTCCGCCGTCAAGGCGTGCGGGCCACCGCCGTCCGCCGCCGCCTGCGCGAAGCCGTGCGCGCGCGCGTGATCGTGGGCGCGCAGCGCGACGTGCGCGAGGCTCAGATGGTCACGCGGATCGTCCTCGAGGCGCAGCGCCTCGAAGCGGTCGTGGAGCGCCGCGAGCACGGCGGCGAGCGCGATGAGATCGCTGCCGTTGTGCTCGATGATCTGCGCGATGGGCTCCGCCTCGCCGCCGCGCAGCCACGCGAGATACGCCGCCGGGATGTCCGCGCCCGCGATGTCGTCCTCGCGATGAAAGCCGAGCACCTGCTGCTCGAGGTGCACGAGCCGCACCGCCTCGAGGCGTCGCTTGAACACGCGCCGCGCGCAGTGCAGCAGGTCGAGGTGCGGCGGCAGCGGCGGCACCGGCACGCGGTTCATCACGAAGCGCGTACGCAGGAGCGGCCAGTCGAAGCTCTTGCCGTTGTAGCTGACGAGCATCGACGACGACGCGATGCGCTCCGCGAGCAGGCGCAACATCGGCGCCTCCTCGCCGAGCCGCGGCAGGAGCAGCTGCTCGACGTGCAGCGACTCGTCCTCGAAGTACGCGAGCCCGACGAGGAACGGGATGGTCCCGGTGCCGCCCGCGAGCCCCGTCGTCTCCGTGTCGACGAGCAGCATCCGCCGCACCTCGAGCCCGTCGAGCGCCGGGTCGAGCGCGAGCTTCGCGAGGTTCTGCGCGCGCGCCTCGAGCGCCCGCGCGATGGGCACACGACCGTGCGCATGATGCGGCTCGCACCAGCGCTCGACGATGTGCACCGGCCCGTGCGCCGTCTCGCGCGAGAGGCCGGGAAGCAGCCGATTCGGCGCGCTCACCGCGGGCGCAGGGCGCAGATCCGAGAGGATCGACGCCGCCAGGTCCCGCACCGTGCGCTGCGCGATCTCGGCGTCGTCGAGGTCGTCGGAGTCGTAGACGACCTGCTGCGTAGGCTCCGCTCGGGGCACGTCGCGCTCGACCCGCCGCGCGCCCGGACCTGCGCTCGTCAAGCGGTCGAGCTTCTTCTTCAGCGACACGCGCCCACGCTCCGTTGGTTCAGCGACACGCGCCCACGCTCCGTTGGTTCAACGACACGCGCCCACGCTCCATGCGTGCAACAGCACGCGCTACTGCTCCGCCAGCACGCCCGCGCTCGCGAGCAGCTCGAGCGCGATGCGCCGGCGCGGTAGGTCGAGGTCGAGTCGCTGCGGAGCGGGCCTCTGCGACGCTCCGGCCGGCCCTCGCTCGAGCGGCGGCAGCCCCGCGTCCGGTCCGATGCACGCCGGGCAGCCGTCCGTGCACGCGCACACGTCGATCAGCCGACGCGCGCGGCGCAGCAGCGTCTCCCGCTCCTCGAAGAGGCGCGGCGCGAGCCCGATGCCGCCGGCGGCGTGATCGAACAAGAAGATGGTCGGATCGAAGACGGCGCCGCCCTCCGTCTTGCCTGGCGGTCCGCCCTCGTCGTCGCGGCTGCCGATGGTCTGCCCGAGGTCGCGCGGGTCGATCATCAGGCCCGCCGCGGACACCGTGTGGAGCGCGTTGCCGATGCCGCGGATCGCGTCGATCACCGCCGCGCGCTCGTACTGCTGCGCGCGCACGAGCTCCTCCGGGAACGTCAGCCAGAACGCGGTCGTGTGCATCTGCATCTCCGGCAGCCGCACGTCGCCATAGCCGACGTTCTCGTGGCTGTGGAACTTGATCTTCTTGTAGCCGACGACCGTCTCCACGACGCTGACGTCGCCGAGCCCCGCCGCGAGCCCTGAGCCCGACTCGCCCGCGAGCCGCACGAACGCCGCGTCCGACTCCTCGAGCACCGCGACGCGCGTGTACGTCATCGCGTCCGTGTAGTAGTCGGGCTTGACCTTCCGGACGAACGCCTTGTGGTTCTCGAAGTCGAGCTTCTCCACCTGATATTGCTCGCCGTCGTGCTGATAGATGGCCTGCTCGTGCAGCATCGTGTGCGTGCTGCGCCAGTCCATCTCGGCGATGTTCTTGTCGGTCGAGAGATCGACGATGACGAAGTTGTCCCAGCCGAGGCTGCGCAGCGACACATGATTCGCGGGATAGGCGTCCGCCGCCCAGTGGAACGTCGTCTTGCCGCTCGCGTTGGTCACGGCGTGCACGACCTGATTCTTCTCGAGGAAGCCCATCGCGTCGGTGACGCTCTCGGCCGGCACCTCGCCGAATTTCTCGCCGTCCTCGAAGGGCAGCTCGAACGCGGCGCACTTCAGGTGCTGCAAGAGGATCTCGACGTTGTCGGGGTCGATGCGCGCCTCCTCCACCGGCGCTCGCAGCAGCGCGTGCGCGTCCTTCGCGACGTACTGATCGAGCGGCGCGCTCGAGGTCACGAGCACCGCGAGCGAGCCCTCCTTGCGGCGCCCGGCGCGCCCAAAACGCTGCCAAAGCGACGCGTTCGTCCCCGGATAGCCCGCGCACACGACCGCATCGAGCATCCCGATGTCGATGCCGAGCTCGAGCGCGTTGGTCGCGACGACGCAGCGGATCGAGCCGTTGCGCAGGTCCTCCTCGACGCGGCGGCGCGTCTCCGGGAGGTAGCCGCCGCGGTAGGCGTGGATGACGCCGGGATCGATCTTGTCGCGCGCGAGCATGTCGCGGAGGTACTTGAGCATCACCTCGACGTTGTTGCGCGACTGCCCGAAGACGATGGTCGGAACCCCCGCGCGCACGAGGTCCGCAGAGAGCCGCACCGCGCTCTTCACGTAGCTCGCGCGCAGCCCGAGCTCGGGGTTCAAGACGGGCGGGTTGTAGACCATCACGCGACGCGGACCTTCAGGCGCGCCGCTGTCCGCGACGAGCTCGACGGACTTGCCGACGATGCGCATCGCGTGCTCGCGCGGGTTGCCGATGGTCGCCGACGCGAGGACGAACACCGGCTCCGAGCCGTGAAAGCGCGCGACGCGATCGAGGCGGCGCACGACGTTCGCGAGGTGCGAGCCGAAGACGCCGCGATACGAGTGCAGCTCGTCGATGATGACGAAGCGCAGGTTCGCGAACAGCCGCGACCAAGCCGCGTGGTGCGGGAGGATCCCCGTGTGCAGCATGTCGGGGTTGGTCAGGATCACGCCGCTGCGCTCGCGCGCCGCGCGCCGCGCGTCGCCCGGAGTGTCGCCGTCGTAGGTGATCGCCCCGTGCCCTAGCTGCGCGTCACGCAAGAACGAGCGCAGCGCCTGCTCTTGGTCGCGCGCGAGCGCCTTCGTCGGGAAGAGATAGAGCGCGCGGGCGCCGGGCTCGCGGGCGAGCTGATCGAGCACGGGCAGGTTGAAGCAGAGCGACTTGCCGCTCGCCGTCGGCGTCGCGATGACGAGGTTGCGCCCGGCGCGCGCGTGCGCGAGCGCCTCGGCTTGGTGCGAGTAGAGGCGCGAGATCCCGCGCGTGCGGAGCGCGTCGGCGACGCTCGCCGGCAGATCCGCGGGCAGCTCCGCGAAGCGCCCTTCCTTCGGCTTCAGCTTCTCGTCGAGCGCGAAGCAGCGCGCGATGCCGCCGTCCGAGCGCCAGTCGTCGAGGACGGACTGCAAGCCCGTCGCGACCTTCCAAGGGGCCGCGGGTCGCGCGAGCGGGGCGTCGTCCATCTCGTCATCGAGCGGTTCCATGCGGCGCCGATACTGTACGGATGTGCAATCGCGCGAGCAACCAGGGCGGCGCGCGCGCTCACGGAAGCACTTCAGGAAGTGCCTAGCGAAGCCTGGCGCGTAGCCGACCGCGCGCGCTACGTTCGCGCCCCGTGCTCACCGAGATCAGCAAGACCTTCCGCTTCGAGTCCGCGCACAGCCTCCCGAACGTACCGGCGGGACACAAGTGTGGCCGCGTCCACGGCCACAGCTACGCCGTCACGCTGCGCGTCCGCGGGCCCGTCGACCCCGTGATGGGCTGGGTCTGCGACTTCGCCGATCTCGGCGCCGCG
>CAIUAC010000089.1 GCA_903896985.1 uncultured Sandaracinus sp. | reverse complement strand
CGCAGGGGACGCAGTCAGCGCCGGCGAGCCCGCGGCGAGCCACGGAATCTCGACCAGGCCCGGCGTCGGCAGGTCCGCGTCGGGCCCGGCGTCGGGCGCCGCGGGGCGCTCAGTCGTGCCGCAGCCGGTGCAGAGCCCGGCGAGGAGGAGGAGCGAAGCGAAGGAGCGAGGAGCAGGCACCACGGGGACAACGATAGCGGAGGCGTGCAGTCGCTGCTCGCCTCCCCACGCTATCTCCGCTCACGAATCACTCAGCGCCGCCACCGCCACCGCCGCCACCGCCGCCGCCCCCGCCCTGCGCGCGCTGCTGTTGAAGCTGCTGCTGGATCTGCCGCATCAGCTCAGGGGGGATCTGCCCGCCGCCGGGCATTCCGCCGGGTCCTCCCGGTCCTCCCATTCCTGGGGGCATTCCGCCCATGCCCTCCATTCCGGGGGGCATCTCCGGGGGCGCTGCGGGGGCTGCTGCGACGCCGCCGTCGGCGGGCATCGAGAGCGACTCCTCGTCGGGCGCGAGGCGATTCGCGAGGTAGCTCGAGATGATGTAGACGGTGTCGACGCCAGCGCGCCGCGCGTAGAACTCGCGGTCACCCGAGCTCGACGCCTTGCCGAGCTGGAGCGTCACGTCCTGCACGCCGCCCTCGCCGCCGGTGCGGAAGGTGATGGTCGTCATCTCCGGGGTGTCGAAGCCGAGCTGCTCGGCGGTCAGCGTCGTCGCCGCGAAGTCCGTCGCCCGCAGGCGCGCCGCGCTCTGCACGACGCCGGCGAGCTTCGACGGGGAGAAGCGCGCGAGGACCGCCGCGCCGGGCGCCGCGCTCCAGTCGTCGCCGTTCTTTGCGAAGCCGAAGGTGCCCTTGGGCCCCTGGAACGTGATGGCGACGACGTCGTTCGGATCGAGGTCCGTGATCTCGCGATCGCGCCAGTCCTTCACGTCCTTGTTGAACGCGTACTTGATCGAGCCCTCGACCGCGTAGACGCGGTCCTGACCCTCGACGCGGACCATCGTCGCGCCGCTGCGGAACGCGCCGATCCACAGGTCCGCGAGCGTCGTCGCGCCCTTCTTGACGATGACGCGAATGCCCTTGTCGGCGCTCACCTCGAGCCGCGCGTGGTTCGCGCGGTTCGCCGCCGCCGGGCCCGTCACCTCGAGCGTGTCGAGCTTGTCGAGCGCGGCGTTGATGGCCGTCATGTCGGCGATCGCGTCCACCGGCGCGACGACGCGCCAGGCGCTGCCCGAGCGCGTCAGCCGAATCGGGGGCTCCCCCGGGCGTCGGATCTCGAGCGAGTCGACGTCGTTCTTGTGGATCGTCGGCAGCGCGCTCGCCGTGCTGCCGCTGCCCGTCGCGGGCGCGTTGCCTTCCTTCGACCGGCTCTTGACGACGAAGAACGTCACCGCGAGCAGAGCCGCGAACACGAGCGCACCGATCCAGAGACGGTTCTTCTGCCAATCCATGAGAGAGCCTCGTTCTTGAGGGGGTCCCGCCGTGCGGGAGTCCTGATTCGTAGGGCGGGGGCTCGTCCCCCGCCGCCATGGACCGTCAACGCGTTAGAGCTTGAGCGTCGCCTTCTTGCGCTTGCGAAGCTGCCAGCGGATGAGGCCGACGATCGCGACCGCGAGCGGGAGACCTGCGATCAAGCCGAAGGAGATCAGCGACTTCTTGCTCTCCCAGGCGGCCGCGGCTTGCTTGCGCTTCTCGAGCGCGGCGCGCACCGCAGAGTCGTCGCCGGTCTGCTGCGCGGCCTGCGCAGCGGTCCGCGCCTCGTCCTCGGCCGCGAGCACGTTCTGCGGGACCTTGAGCGCCGGGTCTTCGACGTTCTTCGCGCGGATGGCGATGAGGTCGGAGTCCTGCGCGAGCCAGTCCACGGCGTTGAGCGCCAGCGCCAGCGCGCTGGTCAGGTCGCGCGTCCCGTCGCGACCGGGCCGCGGCAGGAACTCGTCGCGCAGCACCGCCGCCGTACCGACGACGAGGACGCGCGCCTTGCGCGTCGCGCGGGTCGGGCCCGTCGGCGGCGTCACGGGCGCGCCGGAGGTGACCGCCGCAGCGGCGAACGCGCTCGGCAGCTTGCCCTCGACGCTGACGATCAGCGGGTAGCGCTGCTGCGCGCCCTCGGGGGCCCACTCGCGCGGGTTGCGCGGGCGGACGTTGATGGTCTCGCCGGTCATCGCCCACGCCTGGTCCGTCGAGCGCGCGAGCGCGGTCGTCGTGATCTCGTGGTCACTGCGGAGGCGGCGGTTGAGCGTGATGCTGGAGGTGAACGGCATCACGACCTGATCGAGGCGGAACAGCACCGGGTTCTCGGCGAGCTCCTCGTCGAAGCCGACGATCGGC
Organism: uncultured Sandaracinus sp.; assembly: GCA_903896985.1. GTDB lineage: Bacteria > Myxococcota_A > Polyangia > Polyangiales > JADJQN01 > CAIUAC01. Next base: position 3,821 of record CAIUAC010000089.1, on the reverse strand, counting down.
ACCGGCGGGAACGGCACGAGCATCGGGATGCCCATCTGCGTCTGCATCGGCGCGCGACCGCACTGCGTGTCGGCGACGATGTTCGACTCGAGGTGCATACCCCACGGATCGAGCAGGCGATTGAGCCCGCTGTTGATCACGGTGGCGTTCATCTCCTGGCCGCTCGGGTCGATCTTGGTCGTGCCGCCGAAGATGCCGAGGGAGCCGCCCTGCATCACGTAGGCGTCGATGCGGTGCGCTTCCTCGTCGGTGATCTCCTGCTCAGGCGCGATGATCAGGAGCGCGCGGAGATCCGTCGGGATCTCGGCCGAGAGCGGGACCTCGACGAGGTCGTAGGTCGGGAGCGCTTCCTTCAGGCCGGTGAGGCCCTCGGCGAGCGTCGGGCCGCCCTTGCCGCTGACGACGCCGACCTTGGTCTTCTGCCCGACGAGCTCCTTGATCAGCGTCGTGATGCGGTACTCGAGGCCCGACGGGTCCTCGATGACGGCGATCGACTTGTTGTCGCCGAGGTACTTGATGACGAGGCCGCGGTAGCCCTCGCGCACGTTCACCGAGTCGTTCTCGATGATCTGGTGGCTGACCTTCTGCACGCCGTCGCGCTCGGCCGCTTCGCGCTTCTCGTCGGTGTTCGGGTCGACGAAGTGCACGCGGACGTGCCCGTTCGACGCGGCCTCGTACTCGCGGAGCAGGTCGCGCACCGCGACCTCGGTCGCCTTGAACTGAGGCGGCAGATCGCTCGTGAAGTACGCGGTGATGTCCATGTCGTCGGTCAGCCCGCGGACGAGCCGCTTGCTGCCGGTCGACAGGGAGTAGAGGCGCTTGCTCGTCAGGTCGACGCGGGCGCTCACGCCGAAGAAGCCGACGACGTTGAGGAGGATCAGCACGCCGGCGGTCACCGCGAGGAACGCGAGCGACTCCGCCGCGGCTCCGGCGCGCTTGCTCGCGCCCTTGCTGGTGCCCTTGCTCGGGCCCCCGCTTGCGGTGACGGTCGCGTTGGGGTTGGTCGCCACAGGCTTGTCAGTCGTTGCCATGGTCACTTCCACCGACGGCTCTCGAGGCCGCGGAACGCGATCGCGAGAGGGAAGAAGATCACCGAACAGAAGAACACGAGGTCCTTCGTGTCGAGGACGCCGCGCGCCATCGACTCGAAGTGGAAGCTGAACGACATCTGCTCGACGACGCTCGCGAGCCCGCTCGGGAAGAACGGCGTCGCGTAGCCGACGATGACGAACACGAACGCGAGCGTGCCCGCGACGAAGAACGCGATCAGCTGATTGTCCGTGAAGGACGAGGCCATCATGCCGATCGCGAGGAGCGCGGAGCCCTCGAGCAGCAGCCCGAAGTAGCCGGTCCAGACCGCGCCCCAGTCGAGGTTGCCGAGCGAGTTGACGACGAGCGGATACGGCAGCGTCAGCGCGAAGGTCACCGCGAGGAGGCCCACCGCGGCGAGGTACTTGCCGACGATGATCTCCCACTCACGCACGGGCATCGTGACGAGCAATTCGAGCGTGCCGTTGCGCTTCTCCTCGGCGAGCAGGCCCATCGTCAGCGCCGGGCACGCGAACATCAGCGTGAACGGCATCATCTGAAAGAGCGTGCGGAGCGACGCGCGACCCGTGAGGAAGAACGCCCCCGGGATGTAGAAGAAGAGAAAGCCCGTCAGGATCAGGACGAGGGCGATCACGATGTAGGCCGCGGGGCCGTTGAAATAGCTGGCGAACTGTCGCCGCGCGATGTTGAGCGTCTGCACGTCAGTCCTCCTTCTTGGGGTCGGCGTCGTCGCTCGACTCGGCGTCTGCGGCGTCGCTCTTCTTGGCCGAGGGCCGCTCTTCGCGGGTCGTGGCGAGCGCGCTGTCGGCCGCGCGCTGCTCCTTGCGGCTCGGCGCGTCGCCGGTGGTCAGGCCGCGGAAGATCGACTCGAGGTTCTGCCCCTCGCGCCGGAGCCCGAGCAGCACGAGGCCGCCCTCGACGGCCGCCTGGAAGAGCGCGGCGCGCAGGTCCTCGTCGCCCGTCGGGACGATCTCGAAGCCGAGCTCTTCTCGCCCGACCTCGATGGGGCGCACGCGGTCGACGCCCTTCACCTTGCCGAGGAGCTCGCGCACCTCGCCGTCCGTCTTGCTGCCCTTCTTCACGTCGACGACGAAGCGGGCCTTGCCCGCCGTCGCGACGAGCGCGTCCGGGGTGTCGTCGGCGACGATGCGGCCCTTGGAGATGATCAGCACGCGGTCGCAGGAGACCTGCACCTCGGCGAGGTTGTGCGTCGAGAGCACGACCGTGCGCTCTTTGCCGACCGAGGTGATCAGGTCGCGGATCTCGATCGCCTGGTTGGGATCGAGGCCGCTCATCGGCTCGTCGAGGATCAGCACGGGCGGCGTGTGCACGAGCGCCTGCGCGAGGCCGACGCGCTGCTTGTAGCCCTTCGAGAGCTCGCGGATCGTGCGCGCGAGCATGTCGCCGATGCCGGTCTCTTCGACGGCGCGCTTGAGCGCCTTGTGCGCCTCGGGTCCCTTGAGCCCGCGCATGCGCGCGGCGAACTCGAGGTACTCGAGGACCATCATCTCGGTGTAGAGCGGCGTGCTCTCCGGCAGGTAGCCGATCGACCGGCGCACGGCGAGGCTGTCGTCCCAGACGTCAGCGCCGTTGACGGTCGCGGTGCCTTCCGTCGGTGCGATGAAGCACGTCAGGATCTTCATCGCCGTCGTCTTCCCCGCGCCGTTCGGGCCGAGGAAGCCGAGCACTTCGCCCTTGCGGACCTGGAAGCTGACGTCGTCGAGCGCGCGCACTGCGCCGTAGCTCTTGGTCAGGTTCCGGGCTTCGATCATCACGTCGCTCATGCGAAGCCTCTCTGCACAGTATTCTCCTCGAGCGGCACGGCGTTCTCCTCGGGCAGCACAGTTCTCTCTTGCGAAGCGGGCTCCCGGCGGAGCTGCCTCGGGAGAGGCTGAATCACGAACCATTCGAGCGGCTTACGACCCCTGCCGGCCCGAGCGGGCCGCGACTGTAGCCGTGCGTCCTCGGGAGTCAAGAACGACGGCGGCCTCTCAAGCGGCGAGCAAACGCGTCTATTCCCGACGTTTTCGTCGAGGCTGAGAGGCGGCAACGGATCGCTAGTGGACGAAGGACCAGTCGACCCCCGGGCGCAGCTCGAGGTGGACGTGGTTCTGGTGCGCGGGGTCGTGGTGCGGGGTCAGCACGACCTGGAAGAGGTCCACGCGGACGGCCTCGCAGACGACCGAGCGCAGGGTGTGCGAGGCGGTGGGCTCGTCGTCGCGCGGGGCGCAGGGGTCGGCGCCGCGCCGGCGATCGGCCCAGTCGACCAGCACGTCGAGGACCTCGCCGTCGTCGGTGTGAAAGCGCGCCGCGTCGAGGGCCATCGCGCTCGCGTGTCCGCTGACGGGGCCTCGCCCGGCGACGCGCGCGTTCGCGCGATAGGCGCTGTAGTGCTCGATCTTCACGACGTGGGCCGCCCGCAGCGTCGGCGCCCAGGCGAGCACGGCGAGGGCGAGCCGGCAGTCGAGGACCGCGTGCACCGAGCGCTCGGGGTCGTTGCGCGGCACGACGGTCACGCCGCCGAGGGCGCCGTGGACCCGGACGGGAGTGCGGACGCCGGGCGCGTCTCCGGGCAGGAGCTCGTCGAAGGTGACGCCGTGTGCGCGCAGGAGCGTGAGGCAGGTGTCGGCGGGCAGGTTGGCGAGGGCGCGGCCGGCGGGGAGTGGGGGCGGGGCGTCGGGCGGGGGACTGGGGGCGGGCGGAGCGTCGGGCGGGGCGTCGGGCGTCGGGTCGACGGGCGGCGGGGTTGGCGGGGCAGACTCGCAGGGCGG
>CAIUAC010000088.1 GCA_903896985.1 uncultured Sandaracinus sp. | reverse complement strand
GATCGGCGGGGGCGCGACCGCGGGCTGCGGGCTCATCACGGGCTGGGGTTGCGGCCGCAGCGGGGGCGGGCGGCGCTCGGCTGCCGCAGGCGGCGGTGCCGGCGGCGGCTCGGACGCGGGCGCCTCTGCGACGTCGTTCTCCTCGGCAAGCCCCGCGCCGTTCGGGTCCTCGACGGTGATGATGAAGTCACCGATGTAGACCTTGTCGCTCGACTTCACGACCAAGGGCGACGTGATCTTGCGGCCGTTCACGTAGGTGCCGTTCGTGCTCTTCAGGTCGACGACGATGAAGCGCCCGTCCTTCAGCACGATGCGGGAGTGGCGCTTCGACACATTCCCCTTTGGCAGGATGATGTCGTTGCCCTGGACGCGCCCGATGGTGATCTCGGACTTGTCGAACTCGAGCCTGCGCTGCGCGCCGCCCTTCTCCGTGATGAAGACTGTGAACATGGGCGCATTGAACCGGCCCGCAGGCGCGCGCGTCAAGCTCGAATGGTGCCATTCGTGCGTCAGCCCATCCCGGCGGATTCCGGCCGGATTGTCGCCTGGGACACCGGCGGCGGAGGGCGGCAGTCGCCCGTCGCTTGACCCGTTTGCGCCGAGGTGTGACCCTGGCGCTGATGCCCGACGACACGGCGCGCACGAAGGCGGCGAAGGCCGTCGTCGTCGAAGAAGACGCGCTCATCGGGCAGACGCTCAACGACCGCTTCGAGGTGATCGCGGCGATCGCCCGCGGCGGCATGGGCCGCGTGTACCGCGCGATTCAGCGCCCGCTCGGCCGTCAGGTCGCGCTCAAGGTGCTCGATGTGCGCGGCGTCGTCGCCTCGCGCGGGGACTTTCAGCGGCGCTTCTTCCTCGAGGCGGCGACGGCGGCGAAGCTCACGCACCCGAACACCATCGTCGTCTTCGACTACGGGCTCGCGGGGAACGACGTCTACTTCATCGCGATGGAGCTGGTCGAGGGCAACACCCTCGCGCAGACCTTCAAGGCGCAGGGGCCGCTCGATCCGCTCCGCGTCGTGCACATCGGTCGGCAGATCTGCGGCTCGCTCGGGGAGGCGCACACGCTCGGCGTCGTGCACCGCGACCTCAAGCCGTCCAACGTGCTGCTCGCGCACCGAGGCTCGGACACCGACTTCGTGAAGGTGCTCGACTTCGGGCTCGTCAAGGTGCTCGGCGACGAGGAGCCCGGCACCGAGCTCACGCAGAGCGGCGTGATGATGGGCACGCCGCGCTACATGTCGCCCGAGCAGGTGACGGGCAGCGAGGTGACGGGAAAGAGCGACATCTACGCGCTCGGCGCGGTGCTCTATCACGCGCTCTCGGGGCGACCGCCGTTCGACGGCGAGAGCAAGTTCGAGATCTTCTCGGCGCATGTGAGCCTGCCGCCGACGCCGCTCCGCGAGATGTATCCGCTCTATGCCGCGCCCGCGCGGCTCGAGGCGCTCGTCATGCGCTGCCTCGCGAAGGATCCGCGCAAGCGCTTCGCGACGATGGAAGAGGTCGACCGCGAGCTCGCCGCGTGCGCCCGTGAGATCCGCGCCAACCCGCTCGCGTACGCGACTGGCTCGACCGCGACGACGATGGACCGCCCACTGCCGCGCGCGACGCCGGCGCCGCCGAGCCCTGAGGCGTCCTTCGAGCGGATGGCGGCGCCGCAGCAGCCATCCTCACCCGGCAGCGTGCTCGTCGCGTCGGAGAGCGATGCGCCCGCGCCGCTCGCGAGCGCGCCGACGCAGCCGAGCGGCGCGCATGCGCAGCCGAGCGGCGCGCATGCGCAGCCGAGCGGCGCGCATGCGCAGCCGAGCGGCGTGTATGCGCAGCCGAGCGGCGCGCACCGCTATGAGGCGTCGGGCAGCGGCGCGTCGGTCACGGGCTCGCAGGCAGTGTTTCAGCTGCCGCGGGAGGGCGGCTCGCCGGTCAAGAGCGGGCTCGCCAGCTTCCTCGGCGTCGCCATCGCGCTCTCGCTCGTCGCGCTGGGAGCGGCTGGCTACTACGCGCTCACGCGCTCGGACGTCGCCGAGACGCCCGAGCATACGCCGGGACCGCCGCCCGCCGACGCGCGCGGGACGGGGCCCGCCGGGGCCCTCGGAGCAGGCTTGCCCGGCGCAGGGCTGCCGGGTGCAGGGCTGCCGGGTGCAGGGCTGCCGGGTCAGCCGGGCGGGCCCCTGAGCACGGGCGTGCGCCTGCTCTGCGACGTGCCTGGCGCGCGACTCGCTCGCGGCGGAGTCGACCTCGGCGACTGCGGCGTGTCGCTCCCGGTGCCCCCCGGCGACTCCTGGGAGATCCAGATCACGGCCCCGGGGCACGTCGCGCGGCGCGTCGTCATCTTCGCGGGACAGGGCGACGTGCCCATCACGCTCGCGCGGCGCGGCAGCGGTTCTGGCCCCCGCCAGGGCGGCGGCGGCACTCCGGCGACGCCCCGCCGCGGGGGAGACGTGCGCAACCCATGGAACTGATGACCCGAGCACTCGCACCCCTCGCCCTCACGCTCACGCTGGCGCTGACCCTGCTCGCCGCTCCGCTCGGCGCGCACGCGCAGCGCCGCGGCGACCCACGCGAGCGGCAGGCGCGCGCCCTCTTCGAGCAGGGCGAGGCGGCGTACGAAGAGGGCCGCTACGAGGAGGCGGTCGCAGCCTTCGAGCAGGCGTATGGCCTCAGCGCGCGCCCGCTCCTCCTCTACAACATCGCCAACGCGAAGGAGCGCCTCGGTCTCTTGAGCGAGGCGCTCGAGAACCTCCGCTACTACCTCGAGGACGCGCCAGACGACGAGCGCCCCGTGATCGAGCGCCGCATCCGCGGGCTCGAAGACCGCGTCGCCCGGCAGCAGCGGGAGGAGTCCGAGCGGCGCGCCGATCAGGAGCGCATCGCTCAGAGCGCGGCCGAAGCAGCGGCCGCCGCGACGATGCGCAACGAGCGCGGGCACGCCGCGCCGGACGGTCCGGCGCCCCCGGTGCTCGGCTGGACGCTGACGCTCGGCGGCGGCGCGCT
>CAIUAC010000087.1 GCA_903896985.1 uncultured Sandaracinus sp. | reverse complement strand
GGGCCTCTACGCGTGCAACGCCGCCGGGACCGCGGCGCCGTGCAACGCGGCAGCCGCCGGCGCGCCCGTCGCGGAGCTCTGCAACGGGCTCGACGACGACTGCGACGGCAGCGTCGACGAGGCGCGCGCGACCCCCGGCACGAGCCCGAGCTACGTCGTCGACGCCGTCGCACAGGTCAACGCGAGCCTCTGGATGTATCAGTACGAGGCCTCGCGCCCCGACTCGACGGCCGCGCTGCAAGGCGCCTCGACGGCCCGCTCGTGCTCGACGACCGGCAAGCTTCCGTGGACCAATGTGACCTATCCCCAGGCGGCCTCTGCGTGTGCCGCGGCGGGGATGCGGCTCTGCACGGAGGCCGAGTTCCAGACGAGCTGCCACGGACCGGCCGGCTCGTGCGCCTGGTCCTACGCCTCGACCTGCGCGACGTACGCGCCCAACACCTGCAACGGCAACGACTACGACACGAACCCGGCGACGGTCGCCGATGACGACGCCGTCCTCCCGACGGGCTCCATGCCGATGTGCACGGAGACGTGGATGACGCGCCCCGTCTACGATCTCAGCGGCAACGTCAAGGAGTGGACGACCGCGCGCTCCCTGGGCATCAACCCGATTCGTGGCGGCGCCTCCAACAACACGTCGACAGGCATCTCCTGCGACTTCAACTTCACGCTCGCGAACGACGCGTTCCAATTCCCGAACGTCGGTTTCCGCTGCTGCTCCTCCACGGCCCCCTGATGTCTTCCACTCAACTCCTCTCCTCACCCGCCCTCCCCACTGAGTCTTCCGCCGATGATGTCGTCTCGCACCTGCGCGCCGGGATGCGCGTGTTCGTGCAAGGCGCGAGCGCTACACCGACCGCGCTCCTCGAGGCGATGGTCGATCGCCCTGCGCTCCGCGACCTGCGGCTCTATCACCTGCACCTGACGGGCCCGCTCCGCTTCATCGAGCGCGAGCACTCGGAGCGCTTCCGCTCCGTGTCGTTCTTCGTCGGCGCCGAATTCCGCGAGCCCGTCGCGGAGGGCCGCGCGGACTTCATGCCCGTGTTCCTCTCCGACATTCCCCGGCTCTTCAAGTCGCGGCGCGTGCCGCTCGACGCCGTGCTCGTGCAGCTCTCGCCGCCTGACCGCCACGGGCTCTGCACGCTCGGCACCTCGTGTGACGCGGCGAAGGCGGCGGTCGAGTCCGCGTCCATCGTGCTCGCCGAGATCAACGAGCAGATGCCGCGCACGCACGGCGCGACGGCGGTGCCGCTCTCGCGCGTGACGGCGTTCGTGCGGACGAACCGCCCGCTGCACGAGGGCTCGCGGCCCGACATCGGCCCCGTCGAGACGCAGATCGGCGCGCGCGTCGCGGAGCTGATCGACGACGGCGCGTGCCTGCAGATGGGCATCGGCGCGATCCCCGACGCCGTGCTCCTGCGCCTCGGCGGCAAGAACGATCTCGGCGTGCACACCGAGATGTTCTCCGACGGGCTGCTCCCGCTCCTCGAGAGCGGCGTCGTCAACAACCGCCGCAAGGCCGTGCACCGCGGGCGCACCGTGTCGAGCTTCGTCACGGGCTCGCGCCGGCTCTTCGACTATGTGAACGACCATCCCCTCGTGGAGCTGCACCCGTGTGATCGCACCAACGATCACACGCTGATCCGGCAGAACGACGACGTCGTCGCGATCAACTCCGCGCTGCAGGTCGATCTCTCGGGGCAGGTCTGCGCCGACTCGCTCGGCCATCGGATCTACTCCGGCATCGGTGGGCAGATGGACTTCATCCGCGGCGCCGCCGAGTCCCTGCGCGGCAAGCCCGTGATCGCGCTGCCGTCGACCGCCGCGCACGGGGATGTCTCTCGCATCACGCTGACGCTGACGCCGGGCGCGGGCGTCGTCACGACGCGCGGGCATGTGCACTGGGTCGTCACCGAGTACGGCGCGGTCGATCTGCACGGCTGCACGCTGCGCGAGCGCGCGGACGCGCTCATCTCGATCGCGCACCCGGACCATCGGGCGGCGCTGCGTCGTGAGCTCGCGGGGCTACGGCATTACTGAGCGGGATCGCGTATAAAGCCGCGCATGAGCGAGCATCCCAAGGCGCACGAGTCCGTTCCCGCAGGCCAGCCCGAGGCCAAAGCCCCGGGTCTTCCCGTGATCGACGTCAACGAGTACGGCGGCAGAAAAGACGGCGAGCGGCAGGTGCTGAACCGCCGCCTCTTCATGCAGCTCCTGGTGTTTCAGGCGCGCGAGGCGAACGACGCCGCGGCGCTCTCTCGCGACCTCGCCGCGAAGCTGCTGCACGATCGCGTGCCTGCCGTCCTCTACGACGACGTC
>CAIUAC010000086.1 GCA_903896985.1 uncultured Sandaracinus sp. | reverse complement strand
GGGGCGCCCACCGCGACGCCCACGCCGATGGGCACGAGCAGCTCTTCGACGACCCCACCCTCGAAGGCCTCGACCTCGATCACGCCCTTATCCGTCTCGACCTCGGCGATGACGTCGCCGCGCGCGACGCGGTCCGCCGGCGCGCACCTCCACGCGACGAGGGTCGCGGACTCCATGTCCGCGCCGAGCGAAGGCATCCGCAGCTCAGGCACGCGGCCCCCGAGCTCGCCGCGCGGCCTCGACGATCTGCCGCACTTGCGGGAGCGCAGCGTCCTCGAGGTGCTTGGCGTAGGGGATGGGCACCTCGGCGGAGCAGACGCGCATCGGCGGCGCGTCGAGGTCGTAGAGCGCGTCCTCGGCGACGCGCGCGACGACCTCACCGGCGAGGCTCCCCGTGCGCCACGCCTCATCCACGACGACGAGGCGATGCGTGCGCGCGACGGACGCGAGCACCGTCGGGAAGTCGATCGGACGCAGGCAGCGTAGGTCGATCACCTCCGCGTCGACGCCCTCCCGCGCGAGCACGTCTGCGGCCGCGAGCGCCTTCGGCAGCGAGCCGCCCCAGGCGACGATCGTGAGGTCCTTTCCCGCGCGGCGCACGAGCGCGCGCCAGGGGCTGACGGGCGGCGCGGTCTCGTCGAGGTCGCCCTCCATCGGGTAGAGAAACTGGTGCTCGACGACGACGACCGGATCCGGCTCCTCGATCGCCGCGAGCAGCATATCGCGCGCGTCCTGCACCGTCCCCGGGGCGAGCACGCGCAGCCCCGGCACGTGCGCGTACCAGCCCTCGAGGCTGTGCGAGTGCTGCGCGGCGAGCTGCCGGCCGCCTCCGGTGGCCATGCGGATGACGACCGGCACCGAGATCTGTCCCCCCGACATATGCCGCAGGGTGGCGGCGTTGTTGACGATCTGATCGAGCGCGAGGAGGCTGAAATTGACCGTCATGATCTCGACGATCGGGCGCATCCCGCCGATCGCCGCGCCGATCGCCGCGCCGACGAACGTGGACTCCGCGAGCGGGGTGTCGCGCACTCGAGCCTCGCCGAATTCCTCGAGCAAACCCAGGCTGCACGCGTACGCCCCGCCGTAGCGGCCGACGTCCTCACCGAGGAGGAACACGCGCTCATCGCGGCGACACGCGGTGCGGAGCGCCGAGCGCACGGCCTCTCGATACGTCGCGCGCATCATCGCACCTCGCGTGTGTAGACATCCCGAGTGAGGTCGCTGACGGGCTCGAGGGGGCCCGTCTCGGCCTCGCTGACGGCCGCTGCGATCTGCTCGGACACCTCTCGCTCGAGGAGCTCCCGCACTGCGCTGTCGAGCGTCCCTTCCTGCTCGAGGCGCGCGGCGAGAGCGGTGAGCGGATCTCGCTGCTTCCAGCGCGCGATCTCCTCCTTCGCGCGGTAGCGGTCTGGGTCGTACATCGAGTGCGCTCGAAACCGATAGAGAGCACGGGCAGCTTCCACAGCGCGGCGAGGTTCAGCGACTCGTGAAACTCGCCCTCCTCGGTCGCCCCATCGCCGAAGTAGACGGCCGTCACGCGCGCGAGTCCGCGCAGCTTGTCCGCGAGGGCCAGGCCGACGGCGAGCGGCAGGCCGCCGCCCACGATGGCGAAGCCCCCGTAGAAGCGCCGCGCGACGTCCACCAGATGCATCGAGCCACCACGACCGCGGGCGCAGCCGTTCGCGCGCCCGAACATCTCCGCCATGATCGCGCCGGGGGGAAGTCCGCGGGCGAGCGCGTGGCCGTGCTCGCGGTACGTCGCGACGACGGCGTCCTCCGGCTCGAGCGCGCACATCGAGCCGACCGCGACCGCCTCCTCTCCGTTGTAGAGGTGCAGAAAGCCGCGGATCTTCTCGGCCGCGTACAGCTCCGCGCACGTGTCCTCGAAGCGTCGGATCAGGAGCATCTTCCGGTAGAGCTCGAGCTCGTGGCGCTGCGCGTCGTTCACGAGGGAGCTCCAGTCTCGAGCGTCGAGGTGTCGCCGTCGGGGAGCCCGAGCTCGCGCGCTCGCAGCAAGCGCCGCATGATCTTGCCGCTCCGCGTGCGCGGCAGCGCGGGGAGGATCGTCAGCTCGCGCGGCGCGACCGCGGGCCCGAGGCGCGCTCGAGAGAAGCCGAGCAGCTCGCGCTCGAGCTCGGGGCTCGCGACGAAGCCGTCCTTCAAGGACACGAACGCCTTCACGAGGTTGCCAGCGACGGGGTCGGGCTTGCCGATGGCGGCCGCCTCCGCGACGGCTCGATGCGCGAGCAGCGCGCTCTCGACCTCGAACGGGCCGATCAGATGGCCCGCGCTCTTGATGACGTCGTCGGCCCGCCCGACGAACCAGAAGTAGCCGTCCGCGTCGCGGCGCGCGAGGTCGCCGCTGAGGTACCAGCCGTCCGCGAAGCACCTCGAGTAGCGCTCGGCAGCGTCCCAATACCGGCGGAACATCGACGGCCAGCCGGGCCGCAGCGCGAGCTCGCCCTGCACGTCGGGCTCGCGGATCAGCTCGACGTGCCCGCCCGCGCCGCGTCGCACGATCGCGGCGTCGATGCCGGGGAGCGCGCGCCCCATCGAGCCGGGTCGCACCTCCATCGACGCGAAGTTCGCGATGGCGATGCCGCCGGTCTCCGTCTGCCACCAGTTGTCGTGGAACGGCCGCCCGAACGCCTCGACGCCCCAGAGCACGCCCTCTCGGTCGAGCGGCTCACCGACGCTCGCGAGAAAACGCAGGTGCGGGAAGCGATGGCGGCGCACTGGCGCGAGGCCCGCTTTGGCGAGCATCCGAATGGCCGTCGGCGCCGTGTACCAGACGTTGACCTGCTCGCGCTCGAGGAGGTCGTACCAGCGCTCCACGTCGAGGTCGGCCTCGTCGACGATCATCGTCACGCGGTTCGTCAGCGGCGCGATGATCCCGTACGAGGTGCCGGTGACCCAGCCTGGGTCGGCGGTGCACCAGTAGACGTCGTCGGGGTGCAGATCGAGCGCGAGTCGGCCCGTGACGTGGTGCATCACGACCGCGTCGTGCACGTGGAGCGCGCCCTTCGGCGTGCCCGTCGTGCCGCTCGTGAAGTGCAGCAGCGCGGGAGTCTCGGGGCGCGTCGCCTCGATGGTCCAGTGCGGGCTCGCGGCGGTCATCAGCCAGCCGAGGTCGAGAGTCCCAGGCACCGCCGTCGGGCGTCGGTCGTCACCGACGAGGAGCACGTAGTCGAGCGACGGGAGGGTGTCGCGGATTTGCACGATCTTGCGCTCGTAGAGGCGCTGCGTCGTGACGAGCACGCGCGCGCCGGCGAGGGCCATGCGCGTGCGGATCGGCTCGGGCCCGAACGCCGCGAAGAGCGGCGAGAAGATCGCCTGACGCTTCAGCGTCCCGAGCGCCGCGACGTAGAGCTCAGGGATGCGCCCGGCGAGCGTGAACACGCGCTCCCCCGGCAGCACGCCGAGCGCCGCGAGCACGTTCGCGAAGCGACTCGACTGCTCCGCGAGGCGCGCATAGGAGAGGTCCTCACGCGCCCCATCGCGCCCGAGCCATCGCAGCGCGATGCGGTCTGCGTAGGGCCCGTCGGCGTGCCGATCGACCGCCGCGTACGCGATGTTGAGGCCGCGCCCATCGGGGAGCCCGCCGAGCTCGGCGCGCTCCGCGGCCCAAGAAAACGTGGCGCGCTCCGCCTCGTAGTCGACGAGATTCGGGGCGCGCTCGTCCGCCGAGCGCGTCTTGAACAAGTGCACTTTGCCGCCCCCCTCACGAGCCCAAGTACGCGCGAGTCCCTGCGCGTCGAGCCCACCCGCCCGCGACGCGCGCGCCCGACCACGAAGCGAAGATTCCAGCGCCCGACGAGCCTCAAGAAACCCTGCAATATGGGGAGCCCCCGCGAGGTGGCGCACTGCAACGCCGGTGCGCATATCGCTGACCGGGGGAAGACGAGATGCGCTCACTCGAAGAGGAGATACCCACACTCGCGTCGCTCGAGGCGTCGCGTGTCGAGGCGACCGAGTTGTTGCGCAATGGCCTGCACGGGCTCGGCGGCTCGAGCTACGAGGCACACGAGCGCTGGGAAGCCCCGCGACTCGAGCACGCGCGAGTCGAGCACGCGCTGCTGCTGCGGAGCCTGCGCATCGCGCGCAAGCACGGGGTCGTACCGGACGGCGCCTTCAGCCAAGCGCTCGAGCGGACCGCTCAGGACTTCATCGGGTCGATCTCCGCGCGTCTGCTGACGACGCTCGAGCCCGGACACACACCGGTGTTGATCGCCGGACGCGCGCTCGAGTCGCTCGCGACGATGCCCGGCTTCGCCGTCTCGAGGGCCTCGATCGCCTGTTTTTATCGGGTCCTGCGGGAGCTGCTGTCGAGCGAGCCACCGCTGTGGGCGATGGGCTCTGCGCGCGCCGGCGAGGGCTGCCGGGCGACGGCCTTCGTGACGGGGGAATGCTGCACGGGAGTGCTGTGGCTCGCGCGGGCGTTCAGCCGCTCGGCCGAGCTGTGCTGGAAGCTCCGCGCCGTGCACCTCCGACGCGCGCAGCTCGCGTCCACGCCGCGGCTTCCCGTCCGATGGTCGGAGGTCGAGCGGCAGCGCCTGCAGACCGCGCTCGACATCGACCTCGCGTGGCTGCGCCACCGCACGATCTTTCGGCTCGATGACCTCGTCACCATCGACCTCGCGACCACCGCGACGCAGCTCGCCGCTCAGGTCGACGCGATGGAGGCGCAGGTCGAAGAGGCGCGCCGCGAGGTGCAGGACGCGCGCGCCGCCGAGGAGACTGGAGTGGCTCGCAGCGAGTCCGCGCATTGGGCGGCGATCGAGGCGGTCGACGACCTCGGCGCACGCCTCCACGAGCTCGCGGCCTCGCTGCGCGTCGCCGACTGGGCGAAGTGCGGCGCGCTGCTCGGCGAGGTCGCGGCGAGCCTCAGCGAGCACCTCGAGCCGTCCCGCAACTTCATCGGCGCGGTGCTCGATCACGAGCTCGCCGCGGCGAGCGCGCAGGGCTCCGACAGGGACCTGCCGGAGCTCGCGTTCGCGGCCGCCATCTACGGCACGCTGCACAGCAGCTGGGACGACCCGCGGATCGGCCGCGCGGCGGAGGTGCTCGCCGCCAACCTCAGCGTCGGCGGACGGTTGCCCGCGGGGCGACCGTTCCAGGTGCTGCACAACGGATTTCGTCTGCACCCCGTCGGGGCCGAGGTCGCGCGCGGGCTCGCCTCGTTGTTCCGCCGCACGCCCGGCGTGATCACGC
>CAIUAC010000085.1 GCA_903896985.1 uncultured Sandaracinus sp. | reverse complement strand
GGCGCGCCGCCGTCCGCGCGCTCTTTCGACCGGAGGGCGTTCGGCGCGTCGGCGCGGGCTGGTACGTCGTCGCGCTCTTCGGCTTCGGCGCGGTGTACGTCCTCGGCACCGTCGCCTATCGCGCCGTCGGCGGCGCGGACCCAGGGCAGTGGCTCTATCCGCCGGAGAGCGGCGCGCACGTCGCGGCGATGTTCCTCTTCCCGCTCGCGGAGGAGCCCGGCTGGCGAGGCTTCGCGCTCCCGCGCCTTCAGGCGCGCGTCGGTGCCCTGCGCGCGAGCCTGCTCGTCGGCGTGGGCTGGGCGGTCTGGCACACGATGATGTTCCTCACGCAGGGCGTGACGCCGCTGCTCTTCGCCGCGTTCTGCGTGAACATCGTCGCGGGCAGCGTCGTGTTCACGTGGTTCTACAACCGCACGCGCGGCAGCCTCGTCCTCGCGTTCGCCTTGCACGTCGGCGCGCACCTGAACAACCCGGGTCACTCCGTGCCGGGGCACGTCGCGCCGTTCGTCGTCTACACGCTCGCGCTTTGCGTCGTCGCCGCGGCGCTCGTCGCCTTCGACCGCCAGGCTTGGCGCGGCGTGCGCGCGCCGCTGGCCGCGTAGTTTCTCGAGGCGCAGTCGCTGGCGGCGCAGCTCCTCGAGGCGCAGTCGCTCCTCAGAACGCGCTCGGACGCACGGACTCGCGCGCGCCCGGGCCCTCCGCGCAGAGGCGATCGAGCAGGTCCGCGATGTGTGCGCCGGGGCCTTGGCGCCACTCGCCGTTCCACGCCGCGAGCTGGCGGACGAAGGCGTCGCCGAGCCCGAGGCGCACCTCGAGCGCAGGGCGCGGCTCGTCAGGCATTCCGCGCTCTCGGAGCGGCGTCAGCAGCCACACAGCCGAGTAGCGCAGCGCCTCGAGCAGCGCGGTCATCTGCATCGCGTTGAGGCGGATGCGGCGCGTCGTCGGGACGTTCTCGCTCGGGCCGCGCGAGACGACGACCGCCTCGCCGCCGCCGAAGATCTGCAGGCGCCGCTCGCCGTGCACGGGCGAGTCGTAGGGCGTCCACGAGAGCAGGAAATTCCCGCGCCGGTCGGGCTGCTCGATCAATTCGGTGAGCGCCGTGACGAAGCCGAGGTGCTCGGGCGGCGCCTCGCGTCCGAGGCGATGCAGCGCCCACGCGACGGCGAAGACGAGCGCGGGGATCGCGTGCGGCACGTCGTCGATCGCGCGCTCGGCCGCGAGGATGCCCGGCTCGCCGAGGCGCGTCAGCACGTCCATCGCCTGCCAGCCGGTGCTCGCCTCGCTGCCCGGCGAGAGCACGCGCGCCGCGCGGAGGGCGGCGTAGGCGGCGCCGCCCGGCAGCGCGCGCAGTCGCTCGACGAGCGCCGGGTCTCCGCGGAGCAAGGCGTCGTCGAGGGCGCGCTCGGTCGCCTCGTCGATGCCCGCGTCGCGGAGGCTGCGCGGCGCCGTCACGAGGAGCTCCGGGATGCCGCTGAGCGCGCCTCCGACGGGCGGCGCCCACGGGCGAAGGCCGGCGCTCGCGCGCACGGCGTCGTAGCCGAACGCGATCGGCCAGCGACCGACGCCGCGCCGATCGAACGCGAACGAGAGATCGAGCACGGTGCGGAGCGACTCGCCCGGACGCAGCCGCACGAACGCGTCGGGCGCGTGCAGCACGTTCACGTCCGCGAACGACACGCGGATGTACGGGCGGTCCTGCTTCGGCGGTGAGAAGCGCAGGCTGCGCGGGTAGCCGGGCGCGAACCCGAACAGCCACACCTCCGCGCTGCCGCGGTTCTCAGCGACGAGCGTGAGCCCGACGGTGCCGCCCGCCTCGAGTGCGCCGTCCGGCGGCACGAGCCCGAAGCGCACCCCCTCGAGCGACACGCCCCACACGATGTCGACCATGGCGCGCAGCGTAGCAGGCGGCTCGCGGCCCGTGCAGAGCGCCGCGCGCGCTCCGCGATTCTTGGAGCCGCGGCCGCGCTCAGGCCGTCGCGGACTGCGCGCGCCAGCGCCCTGGGGCGACGCCGCGCACCCGAGAAAACGCGCGATTGAACGCGAATTCCGAGGTGTAGCCGACGCGCGCGGCGACCGTCGCGATGGGCAAGGTGGTGTCGACGAGCAGGCGCGCGGCGAGCGTCATGCGCCAGCGCGTGACGTAAGCGAGCGGCGCCTCCCCGACAGTCGTCGCGAATTTGCGCGCGACCGCCGAGCGCGACGCGCCAGCCTCCGCGGCGAGCGAGTCGACGGTCCACGCGTGCGCGGGCTTCTCGTGGATGCGCGCGAGCGTGGCGCTCAACTCCGGGTCGCGGAGCGCGACCAGCCAGCCCTGCGCGCCGACGGGGCGAGACTCCGCCCACGCGCGCAACACGTAGATCAAGAGCACGTCGACGAGCCTCGAGAGCACGGCGTCGCCGGCGTGCTCCGCGAGCGTCATCTCGTGCAGCAGCAGCGCGAGCGTCGCCTGCACGGGGCTCGTCGCCGTCAGCTCTGCCGGCAGGTGCACGACGGTCGGCAGCACCGAGAGGAGCGTCGCCGCGTTCGCCGCGTCGAGGCTGTAGGCGCCGCAGATCATCACGGTCGGCGAGCCGCCGCCGCCGTAGCGGAGCGTGCGATTGCGCCCGAGCGGGTGCCGCCCGAGGTACGTGAGCAGGTTCTCGGACTCGCCGTCCGGGCTCGAGAGAAGCTCGTGCCCCTGACCGCTCCCGAGCAGGACGATGTCCCCCTGACCGAGCGCGATCGGGCGCGCGCGACGCGGCAAGCGGAGGTACGCGCGGCCCCGCGAGATCACGTGAAAGGCGATGCGCGGCGCGGCGGGATACTCGAGGCCCCACGGCTCGGAGAGCTCGCTCCGAGAGAACACGGTCCCGTTGACGCGCGCCGCGCTGAGCCACTCTCCGATGACGTCCATTCAGGCTTTGTAGTGCGCTTCTTGTCCCGGGGTCCACGCCGCGGGACGAACGGACAAACGATCGGGAGCCTCGGTGAGCGCGCGGCGGCTAGGTTGACGGACGTTCGCGGCGCACTTCGCGCGGCGACTCTCCACCGAAGCCAAGGCCCCCATGACCACGAACAAGACCATCGCCCTCGAGCTCTCGACCGCCATCATGAAGGGCGACTGGGAGCGCGCAGAGGCGCTCCTCGATGACGCGTTCGTCTACGTGGGTGACGCCCGCCCGGCGCTCGACAAGGCGGCGTACCTCGGCTTCATGCGCGGCGTGCTCTGCGAGGCGATGGGCGACATGGACATGGACTTCACGCG
>CAIUAC010000084.1 GCA_903896985.1 uncultured Sandaracinus sp. | reverse complement strand
CGGCGGCGGCTGCGGCGGCGACAGCCACGGCGCTTACATTGTCGCGGCTGGCGTTGACGCGACCGCCTATGCAGACGCCGTGCGCGCTTCGGCGACGATCGACGCGACGGGCGTCCCCGGGCGCGGCGGCTCGGGCGGCTTCTCGCCGGGCGTCTCCGGCACCGCTGGCACGGACGGCAGCGGCGACGCCGTGCGCGTCGTGCCCTGACTGCCCCTTCGATTCATGGCGCCAGCGAGGTCTGCGCGTACCTACGAGTCGGAGGTGGACACCATGGCGACTTGGATTCTCGTGGCGCAGCGCGATGCCGCGCACGTGTATCGTTGGACGGGTCCGAAGGATCCCCTGCAGCCTCTCCACGACTTCGCCTATCGCGACGGTCGGCTCCTCGAGAGCACCCCCGCGAAGGGCCCGTCGCACGAGCCGTCCTCGCACCGCACGCACGTCCATGTGCCGACGGGCGCGGACGAGACGCACTTCCTCAAGGAATTGCTCCAGTTCCTCGATCACGCGCGCGCGGCTGGCGGCTTCGATCGCCTGTTCTTCGTCGGCGAGCCGAAGCTCCTCGCCGAGCTTCACAAGCTCGTGCCCGCGTCGATGAAGGACGAGCTCGCGGGCGATGTGAAGAAGAACCTCGGGCATCTGACGGTGCACGAGCTGCGCGAACACCTCGCGCACGACGTCTTCCTCGGCTCCCGCGCCGACGCCTGAGCGCTCGCTCGCTGTTCACTCGCCGCGCGCCTGCTGCCGTCATGGCGGCGGACGCGCGCGCGCACTTTACGGCTTCGGGATGCGGATCGTCGCGCTCGCCATCAGCGTGCCGCTCAGCCCGAACATCAGCACGAGCGGGTGAAACTCGTAGCCGGCGAGGTGCACGACGCCGAGCCAGAGCGCGTCGCCGACGTGCTGCATCCCGAACGCGATGCCGAGCACGAGCACGAGCCCGAGCGAGGTCGGGATCGGCGTGCCCTCGTAGTACTTCACCTTGCCGCTCGCGTCCGACATCTGCGCCGCCGTCACGTTGTAGCGAGCGAGGCGCGAGATGCCGCAGCCGACGAAGTAGATCAGCACGACGGAGTCCCAGAAGCCGCGCATCCCGAGCGTGAAGCCGAGCACTGCGGGCGCGACGCCGAACGAGATCACGTCGGCGAGCGAGTCGAGGTCCGCGCCGATGGGCGAGTGCTTGCGGCGCCAGCGCGCGATGCTGCCGTCGAGCACGTCGCAGACGAGCGCGATGGGCAGCAGCACGAACGCCGCCCAGAGCAGCGAGCGATCGCGCTCCGCGACGTACGCGAGGCAGAGGAAGATCGCGCCCGTCCCGCACGCCGCGTTGCCGAGCGTGACGAGGTCCGCGAGCGCGAACGTCCGCAACATCGAAAACCGAGGCTTTCGTCCTGGCTTCGGGGTCTTGCTCTTCATGCTGGGGAGCACGTTAGCAGGCGGGGTGCCGGGTGTCTGGCGAGCAGGTGAGCGCGGCGCGCGCGGCGAGCGCCGTCCTCGGAGACGGCGCTCGCCCCGCGTGCGTCGAGGTCACGCGGTGAAGGGCCCGGTGCCGTTGACCGGCACCGCGATCTCGGGCTGGTCGGGCGCATCGCCGTTGTCGCTGCTCGGATCGCTCGACGCGTTGCGGCCCTTGCCGCGACGTCCGGACCACAGGGACGGCGCGATGGAGTCGGCGTCTTCGGCCCACCAGCGGACGTAGGTGAGCATGCGGCGGAGCTCTCCGTAGCGTCGGATGAGGAGGCTGAGCGCGCGGCTGCGCTGCTCGGCGGCGGGCATGCGGCTCGCGCCCTGCTCGCGCTCCTCGAGGCAGCGGAGCATGCGCTGCGCGTTCTTCTCGACGCGGTCGAGGTCGGCGGGCTCGAGCGGCGTCTTCGCGCCGATCGCGGCCCAGGACTCGCGGACGAGCGAGACGAGGACGAGCGTGCTCGTGACGGTGGTGCGGTAGCCCTGGGTCGAGCGGCCAGCGTCGACGCGGGCGCGGTCGAGGAGCTTGCGGTTGGCGAGCGCGTCGCAGTCGCCGAGCAGCAGCGCGTGGTCGTCGAGCACGGCCGCGTTGAGCGCGCTGAGGTCGCTCATCGAGTCCGCGGCGGCGAGCTCGACCGCCGACTGCGCGGTCGCGTAGGCGATGGTCGGGAGCTCGTCGACGGCCGCGGCGCCCGCGGCGCCGAACTGCGCGGCGAGGGCGTCGCGGTGCTTGGCGATGCGCGGCAGGCTGCCGATGACGACCCCGGCGGCCGCCGAGGCGTCGAGGCCGGGGTTGAGCTCAACCTCGGTCGGGGTCAGCGCGGCGAGCGCGTCGCGCAGGGTGTCGAGCGCAGCCTTGAAGGTGAGCGCGTCGGGGGTGGAGGTGCTGTCGATTCGGGTGAGGTCGGGCATGAGAGTGGCTCCTGGGTCGGTTGTGAAGGGGTCTGCGAGGCGCCCCTTGTTTCGGCCCGACCTGGGGCCGGTTGTGCGACCCGGAGCAGAATTCGAAAATTCTCGCGGCGAGGCTCGGAGGCGCCTCCGCCGCTGCGGAAATCCGCAGCGCGGGTCAGCGAGCCGACGCGCTCGCGCGCACGATCGACGCGCGGGCTCACCGCACGCGGCCCGCGACTTTTGAAAACGACCGAGGGGGTCCCGGCACCTGGTGAGCGGTTTTTGAAAACGACCGCTGGGGTCCCGGCACCCCCCGAGCGGTTTTTGAAAACGACCGCTGGGGTCCCGGGACCCTCAGGAGCGTTTTGGGTGGCGCGGGTGAGCGCGGCGCGCGCGAGGCTGCGCCGCGAAGCGCCCGCCGCGTCAGTACACGTAGACCGCGCCCGCGTTGTACAGGCTGGTGTT
>CAIUAC010000083.1 GCA_903896985.1 uncultured Sandaracinus sp. | reverse complement strand
GGTCGCGACCGTCGGGCTCTCGGAGCGTCAGGTCAAGGAGTCCGGGCGCGAGTACAAGATCGGCAAATTCCCGTTCTCGGCGCTCGGGCGCGCGATGGCCGTCAGCTCGACGGATGGCTTCATCAAGGTCGTCGTCGACAAGAAGACGAACGAGTTCCTCGGCATGGGCATCGTCGGCCCCGAGGCGGCGGACCTGATCAGCGAGGGCGCGCTCGCGCTCGAGATGGCCGCCTTCGCTGAGGACATCGCGGGCACCATTCATCCGCATCCGACGCTCGGCGAGGGTGTGATGGAGGCGTTCAAGCACGCCCTCGGCGAGGCGATCCACATCGCCAACAAGAACTGACGCGATGCGCGGCGCCGCCACCCAGATCGATTACTGCGAGTCCCTCGGCGTCGTCGAGCTACCCGTCGCCGGCGTGGTCCTGCCGCGCCCGCACAGGCGCTTGGTCGTGCACGGTGGGTTCATCGTGCTCGCGACCGAGATCACGACGACGCACGAGCGCCCGGTCGCGTCCGGCCTGCTCGGCGACGAGGCGACCTCGATGCTCGCCTCGCTCGTGCGCGCCGCGCGCTGGGAAGGCTTCCCGATGCCCGGCACCGCCGAGGCGGGGAGCGGCAGTCACTGGGCGACGCTCGCGCTCGACGACGGCGGGGGCGAGCGCGTCTTGCTGCGCTTCGAGCCGCAGACTGGGCTCGACGGCGTCCTGATGCGCGAGGGCGTGAGCGGCTTCACCGGGACCGTCCTCGCCGCGCTCGGTGGGCTCCTCGACGCAGCGTGGGGCCGTGGGACCAAGGGCGTGCAGGCGTGGCAGCCCCCTCCGCTCGAGGGGCCACGCGACACGATCCCGTCGCCCGAGCCCTTCGACCGCTAGCGCGCTGGCGCTTCCCTCGCGCTAGCGCAGAGTCCGGCCAATCGCGTGCGAACGTTTCATGTCCATCGGGTCGGCTCGATGCGTTACGCCGACGCGCACGCGCTGCAAGAGCGCCTGCTCCAGGCGCGCCTGCGCGGCGAGGTGCCCGACACCGTGCTGCTGCTCGAGCACGACCCGCCGGTGCTGACCCTCGGCCGCGCGAGCAAAGCCGTGCAGAACGTGCTGCTCACGCCGGAGGAGCTCGCGGCGCGCGGCTTCGACGTGCACGAGACCGGGCGCGGCGGCGACGTCACCTATCACGGCCCCGGGCAGCTCGTCGGCTCTCCCATCGTCGACCTCGCGCCGGATCGCGAGGACGTGCGCCGCTACGTGCGCGACCTCGAGGAGGCGATGATCCGCACCGTCGCCGAGTACGGCATCGTCGCCGAGCGAATCGACGGGCAGAGCGGCGCGTGGGTGCACAGCCCCCGTCCGGGCGCGGGCACGGTGAAGATCGGCGCAGTCGGCGTGCGCCTGTCGCGCTGGGTCACGATGCACGGCTTCGCGCTCAACGTGACGACCGACCTCTCGCACTTCGCGACCATCGTGCCGTGTGGCATCACCGACAAGGGCGTCACCTCGATCGAGCGCGAGACGCAGCAGACGCCGACCGTCCGCGAGGTCGGGGACCGCGCCGCCGCGCACCTCGCCGCGCTCTTCGACGCGGACCTCGTCTGGCACGAGGGCGCGCCCGAGGTTCCGTGCTGAGCAGCGTTGTCGCGAGCCGCGTTGTCGCGAGCAGCAGTGTCGTGAGCAGCGTTGTCGGCGGTGTGGTGCTGAGCAGCAGTGTCGGCCGGTCCGTGTGGCCGCGCCTCGCGCTCGCCGCGCTGCTCGTCGTCGCGCTCTCCGCTTGCTCCCCGGCCCCCTCCGACAGCACGCCGACGGGGGCGCTGCGCTTGTTTTTGCGGGCGATGGAGCAGGCAGGCAGCGACCCGACGGCGCTCGAGACGGCGTTCGGCTTGCTCGACGCGCACGCGCGCGAGGTGCTCGAGCAGCGGGCGCGGGACGCGAGCGCCCTGGCCAACGGCCGTCAATTCGCCGCCTGGGAGATGCTCGCGCAGGGGCGCTATCGGGTCCGCTTCGCGTACGCGGAGTACGGCTCGATGCGCGAGCGCGTCGAGCACGAGCGCGCGACGGTGACGGTCGTGGGCACGAGCGGGAACGACCGCGCCGATGTGCCGCTCGTCCGCGAGTCCGGGCACTGGCGCGTCGTGCTCGACATCCCGACGCCGCCCGTGCGCGAAGAGTCGCGCGAAGAGCCGCCGCCTGCGCCGTTGCTCTGAGCGGGGACCCGCGCGGCGCCGCCCCGCCGTCGCGCTTCGCTACCCCGCGATCAGCACGATGCGCGTGATCTCCGGCGCTGAGCCGACGCGCGCGGGCGGTCCCGCCGTGCCGAAGCCGCGGTTGACGTACAGCTGCGAGTCGCCGCGCTCGTAGCGTCCCGCGACGTAGCCGTAGGGCAGCACGAGCTCTGCGAGGCCGAGCCCGACGTTCACCTGCCCGCCGTGCGTGTGCCCGCTCAGCTGCAGCGCGACGCGCGGCGCGGCCTCCGGGAAGAACGCTGGATTGTGGCAAAGCAGGATACGCGGGAGCTCGCGCGGGACCATGGCGATGGCCCGCGCGAGGTCCGGACCGCCGCCTTCGCGCCGCATCCAGAGGTCGTCGACGCCGAGCAGCGCGAACGCGCCCCCGGCGTCCCCGATCACGCGCCCCTCGTTGAGGAGCACCGTCGCGCCGGCGCGGCGAGCGGTCGCGAGCACCTGGTCGATGCCCGAGTAGTAGTCGTGGTTGCCCGGGATGACGGCGATCCCGTGGCGCGCGGCGCCCCTCAGCCGCGCGAGCAGCTGCCCGAGGTACGGCGTGAAGGCGAGGTCGTGATCGATCAGGTCGCCGGTGACGACGACGAGGTCGGGGCGCGCCCGGTGGATCAGCGCCGAGGCGACCTTCACCTCGTCGCCGCGCGCGTGCACGCCGAAGTGAATGTCGCTGATCTGCACGATGGTGAAGCCGTCGAGCGTGCGCGGCAGCCCCGGGATGCGGATGGGGACGGTCTCGGTGTGATAGGCGTGTCGGCCGAAGAACGCGCCGTAGAACGCCGCACCGCCGCCGAGGGCGAGCGCGCTGCCCGTCGCCGCGCGCGTGAGGAACTCGCGGCGCGCGAGCGCCTCGGCGTCGTCGAGGGCCGGCGCGGTCTTCGGCGTAGTCTTGGGCGCGGTCTCGGGCGCCGTCTCGGGCTCAGGCACCTGCGCCGGGCTGCGCTGGTCGACGCTCGCAGCGGCCCGGGTACGCGCGGCGAGCTTCGCGCGTCGCCGCGCGCGAACGCGCGAGAGTCCGCGTCCGAGCGCGAGCACGCCGCGCCCCGCGTCGACGACGAGCAAGAGCCCGCACGAGATCAGCACCGCAAGCTCGACCGCGCTCGCCCCGATGCCGAGCCAATCCGCGAGGGTCGCGTCGAGCGTGCGCTCCGCGGCGCGCGCGCCGACCATCGCCACGAGACCGAGCGCGAGGCCGACCCCGACGGTGGCGCGCCCGCGTCGCTCGAGCGCGAACGCCCGCGCGCAGCGTCGGTAGACGTACACGTTCACCAGCGCGACGAGCGCGGCGGCGAGCGCGAAGAAGCCGACGAATTTCAGCACCGGCACCGGGGTACCCGGCAATCTGGGGCCGTCGCAGCCCCGTCGCCATCCCGCGTCACGCTTCTCTGCGGAGTCGCGCGAGCACGGCCTCGAGGTCCGCCGCGAGCGGCGCCTCGAGCACGAAGACCTGCTGCGTCTCCGGGTGCACCAGGCTGATCGACGCGCAGTGCAAGAACGTGCGATCGAGGCCGTATTTCTCCGAGAAATGCCGGTTCGACGGGGCGTGCCCATAGCGCGCGTCGCCGATGACCGCGTGCCCGAGCGTCGCGAGGTGCCGACGCACCTGGTGCGTGCGCCCCTCGTCAGGGCGCGCCTCGATCAGCGCATGACCGGCGAGCACCGCGGTGCGCCGATAGCGCGTCCGCGCCTCGCGGATCACGCCGTCGTCGGGGAGCGCCCGCGAGATGCTGCCCTTGCTGCGGATCACGCCGCGCACGAGCGCGACGTAGCGTTTTTCGGCCTCGGCCGCGCCCAGCGCCATCTGCCAAGGCGTGACGTCCTCGGGCCTGCGCGCGAAGAGGCACACGCCGCTCGTGCCGGCGTCGAGGCGGTGGATCGGCACGGCGCTCTTGGCGCCCGGCAAGCGCCGCACGCGC
Source organism: uncultured Sandaracinus sp. (assembly GCA_903896985.1). Taxonomy (GTDB): domain Bacteria; phylum Myxococcota_A; class Polyangia; order Polyangiales; family JADJQN01; genus CAIUAC01. The sequence continues at coordinate 5,799 of CAIUAC010000083.1, read as the reverse complement.
GCGAGGAGCGAGCTCGCGTACTCGCCCTGCGGCGTCGTCGGCTCGTGCCCCGCCTTCTCGACGGCGAGGAGCGTGTCGTCCTCGTAGAGGATGCGCGGCGCAGGGAGCGGCGCGCGATGCAGCAGCGCGAGCGTCTCGACCTCGTCCGTCAGCGGGATCATGTCGTAGGGCTGCGCGTGCTCCGTCGCGTAGCCGAGGCGCGCGAGGTGCGCGAGGTCGCGCGCGAGCGTCTCCGGGTCGCAGGAGACGTACGCGATCACCGACGGCGCGAGCGCGGCGAGCGCGAAGCGCACCTCGGGCGCGCAGCCTCGGCGCGGCGGGTTGACGACGACAGCGTCGACGCGCGTGCCGTCGGCGGCGAGGTCCGCTGCGACGACCGCCGCGTCCCCGGCGACGCCATGCAGCGCCTCGAGGTGCTGCGCGCGCGCCGCCTCGAGCGCGTGATCGACCGCCGCGGGATACGCCTCGACGCAGAGCACGCGCGCGCCCTCGTCCGCGAGCGCGAGCCCGAGGGCGCCTGAGCCCGCGTAGAGATCGACGATGCGCCGTCCCTCGAGCTCGCCGAGCGCGTCGAAGAGCGCGGCGTGCACGGCGGCGTGGAGCTTCTCTGCTTGGCCGCGGTGCGCCTGCACGAACGAGCCGTGCGCAGCGAGCTGATACGTGCGCCCGGTGCCGATGCGGTCGGGCAGCGACGCCTCGCCGAGGTGCACGCGGAGCGCGCTGCCGAGGAGCTGCGGCGAGCCCGGGCGCACGACGCTGCTCGCGACCGACGCGATGCTCGGCTCGAGCGACACGAGGCGGTCCGCGAGGATGCCCATCGCGTCGCTGCTCGGCTGCTTGCCGTCGCGCAGCACGAGCGTGACCATCGCGCGCGGCTCGCTCGCCGCGTCGGCGCCGAGCACCTCGCGCACATCGACCGCCGTCAGCGCGCCGCCGTCGGCCTCTGCGCGCAGCGCGCCCTGCGCGATCAGCGACCGCAGCGCCGCGACCGCGCGCGCGACGACCGGCGCGAGCACCCGGCAGTGCGGCAGGTCGACCGTGACGTGATCGCCGGCCCGCGCATAGAGCCCAATCGCGCCCTTGCGCCCGACGACGAGCTTCGCCCGCGTGCGATAGCCCTCGATCGGCGCTGCCCCGACCGTCTCCCCGATCGTGACGCGCGCGAGCTCCGAGTAGCGCGCGAACGCGTCGAGCACGCGCGCACGCTTGGCCGCGCGCTGCGCGCCGTAGGGCACGTCGAGCTTCGTGCAGCCGCCGCACTGCGGGTCCGAGGTCAGCGCTCCATGCACGCAAGAAACGAAACGCGCATCGCCGAGGTCGTCGGCGGTGCGCGTCTCGTCGTTCGGTGCGGGCTCGTTGGGCGAGCCTGCGGTCACGCGCGCTCGAGCAAGCCCGCGGCGCCCATGCCGCCGCCGATGCACATCGAGACGATGGCGTAGCGGCCGCCCGTGCGCTGCAGGTAGTGGAGCGCGGTCGCGGAGAGCTTGGCGCCGGTGCAGCCGAGCGGGTGCCCGAGGGCGATGGCGCCGCCGTTCGGGTTGAGCTTCTCGTCGGGGATCTCGAGGACGCGCTGCACGTAGACGGCTTGCGACGCGAAGGCCTCGTTGATCTCGAAGAGATCGATGTCGTGGATGGTCAAACCATTCTTCGCGAGCAGCTTCTTGATCGCCGGGATTGGGCCGATGCCCATGATCGCGGGATCGACGCCGGCCGTCGCGAACGAGCGGAAGTAGCCGAGCGGCTTGATGCCGAGCGAGTCGGCCTTGGCCTTCGACATCACGAGCGCCGCGGCCGCGCCGTCGGAGATGGGCGAGCTGTTGCCCGCGGTGACGGAGCCCTTGGCCGAGAACACGGGCTTGAGCCCCGCGAGCGACTCGGCGGTCGAGTCCCCGCGCGGCAGCTCGTCGCGCTTGTACTCGAACTCCGTGTGCTTGCCGTCCACGAACTTGATGCCGCGCACGGGCACGATCTCGGCGTCGAACACGCCGTCCGCGACGGCCTTGGACGCGCGCAGATGGCTGCGCAGCGCGAACGCGTCCTGATCGACGCGGCTGATGTTGAACTTCGTGGCGACGTTCTCTGCGGTGATGCCCATCGGCGTGTACGCGGTCGGGAACTGCGCCATCACCTCGGGGCTCGCGGAGAGCTTGTTGCCGGTCATCGGCACCATCGACATCGACTCGACGCCGCCGGCGACGACGAGGTCGTGCTGACCGAGCGCGACGGCGCCCGCCGCGATGGCGATGGCCTGCAGGCCCGACGAGCAGAAGCGGTTGATGGTCATCGCGCTCGACTCGACGGAGAGCCCGCCGAGCAAGCCCGCGAGGCGCGCGATGTTGAGGCCCTGTTCGCCCTCGGGCATGGCACAGCCGAGGACGAGATCTTCGATGTCTGAGGGATTGATCTGAGGGACCCGCGCGAGCAGGCCCCTGATCACATCGCCCATGAGCTCATCTGGTCGCTTGTAAGCGAGCGAGCCCTTCATTCCACGACCGACGGCCGACCGGACGGCCTCTGCGACGACGATGTCTGCCATGAGCGCGATCTCCTTGTGGTGAGCGAAGGCGGGTGAGGCCGGCGACTAGTTGCGCAGCGGCTTGTTGGTCATGAGGATGGACTGCATACGCGCCTGGCTCTTTTCCTCGCCGCAGAGCGACAAGAACGCCTCGCGCTCGAGCTCGAGCATCTCGTCCTCGGTCACTTCCTTCGAAGCGCCGCTGACGCCGCCGCAGAGCACGTTGGCGAGCTTGCGCGCGATGAGCGCGTCGTGCTCGGTGGCGAAGCCGCCGGCGACGAGCGTGTCCACCATCATGGAGAGCGTGGCGATGCCGCTCTCGCCCGGCAGCTTGAAGGCGCGCGGCAGCGGCGCGTGATGCCCCGCCTCGGCGAGCCCGATCGCGCGGTGCTTCGCGTGATAGACGAGCTGCGCGCGGTCGAACGAGATGCCGTCGGTCTTGCGGAAGAAGCCGAGCTCCTTGCCCTCTTGCGCGCTCGTCGCGACCTTCGCGAGCGCGATGTTCTTGAAGACCTGCGTGACGACGTCGTAGTTGTTGACCGTCATGCCCTCGGGCATCGCGTCGAGCGCGCGCCAGAGCATGTTGAGCGTGCCCGCGCCGCCCGGGATCAGGCCGACGCCGACCTCGACGAGGCCCGAGTACGTCTCCGCCGCGGCCTGCACCGCGGTGCCGCCGTAGCAGAGCTCGAGCCCGCCGCCGAGCGTCATGCCGTAGGGCGCGACGACGACGGGGACGGCCGAGTACTTCATGCGCTGCGTCGCGTACTGGTACGCGTAGATCATCTGACGCAGCTGCTCCCACGCCTTCTGCGCGGCAGCGGTGACGACGCCGAAGAGGTTCGCGCCGACGCAGAAGTGCTCGCCCTGGTTCATCACGATGAGCGCGCGGAAGTCGCTCTCGGCCTTGTCGACCGCGTCGTAGATGCCCTGGATGACGTCCGGATCGATCGAGTTCGCCTTCGTCTTGAAGGTGAGGCCGAGGACGCCGTCGCCGAGGTCGAACGCCTCGACGCCGCCGTTCTTGAACACCGGCGTCTTGGTGCCGCCCGCCCCGAGCGCGCGCGCGTCGAGGAGCGTCATCAGGCGCGGGTTCTTCTCGCGGACGACGTACTCGTCCTTGGTCAGATCCCAGATGGCGCCGTCCTCGCGATAGAACGACGTCGCGCCCTTCGCGAGCATCGTCTCGATCGACTTCGGCAGCGCGATGCCCTCCTGCTGCATGCGCTCCGTCGTCGCGCGGAAGCCGAGCGCGTCCCACGTCTGGAAGGGCCCGAGCTCCCAGTTGTAGCCCCAGCACATCGCGTCATCGATCGCGACGATCGAGTCCGCGATCTCCGGGATGCGGCGCGCGGAGTACGCGAGCGAGGCCGAGATGGCCTTCCACGCGAACTCGCCGACGACGCCCGGCGTCGCGACGAGCTTGCGCACGCGCTCGCTGACGTCCTCGATCTTCGACAGCGCCTTGGTCGCCTTCGCGATGCCCTCGTCGCCGCCCTTCGCGCGGTACTCGAGCGTGCTCGGGTCGATCGTCGCGACGTCCTTGCCGTTCTTCTTGTAGAAGCCGCCCTTGGTCTTGTCGCCGAGGAGCTTCTTCTCGACCATCGCGCGGATGAACGCGGGCATCGAGAAGACCTTGCGGTCCTCGTCGCCCTCGAGCGCGTTGAAGCAGTTGTCGGCGACGTGCACGAGCGTGTCGAGACCGACCATATCCGCCGTGCGGAACGACGCGCTCTTCGGGTGGCCCATCGGCACGCCCGTGAGGCTGTCGACGTCCTCGGGCTGCAGCCCCATCTCGAGCATCAGGTGGATGCCACCGAGCATCGCGTGCGTGCCGATGCGGTTGCCGACGAAGTTCGGCGTGTCCTTGCCGTAGACGACGCCCTTGCCGAGCTGGTTCTCGCCGAAGTCCACGATGCGCTTGAGCGCTGCGGGATCCGTCTCCGGGCCGACCACGAGCTCGAGGAGCTTCATGTAGCGGACGGGGTTGAAGAAGTGCATCACGAGGAAGTTCTTGCGGAACGTCTCGCTGCGGCCCTTCACCATGTCGTGGATCGCGAGGCCCGAGGTGTTCGACGCGACGATGCAGTGCGCGGGCACGAGCCCGTCGAGCTTCGCGAAGAGATCGGTCTTGTACTTGAGCACCTCTGGGATCGCCTCGACGACGAGGTCACAGCCCGCGAGGAGCTGGAGATCGTCCTCGAGGTTGCCCGTCTTCACGAGCAGCGCCGCGCTCTTGTGCATGAAGAGCGCGGGGCGATTCTTGATCGCCTTCTCGAGCCCGCCGATCGCGAACGCGCTGCGCGCCGCTCGCGGTTGCTGAGCCGCATCTGCCAACCCAGGAGGCACGATGTCGAGCAACACGGCTTCGATGCCCGCGCTCGCCAAGTGAGCAGCGATGCCGCTGCCCATCACGCCTGCTCCGATCACGCCCACACGTCGAATTGCCTTCGCCATGGTCCGCTCCTCGTGGCGTTGCGCGTCTCGAGGGGCGCGCCGCCTTGTTTGGCGCGCACCATAGCGGACGAAGCTGCGGGACGCTCGCCCGAGAATGCTAGTGCGCGGGCTGCGGAGCGGGGGCTGCCGCGGGCTCGGCGGCGGGCTCGGCGGCGGCACCGTCCGCGACGCCGCCATCGGGCCCTGCGGCGACGCCTTCCGCGGCGGAGTGCGGGTTCGCCATGCGGTAGACGACGAAGAACGAGAGCACGGCGAGCAGCACGAGGCCGACCATCGGGATCCACGCGGGCGTGTCCCCCGCCTCATCCTTCACGGTCATCGGGACGGTCGGCGCGGCGTGCGCGTGTTCTGCGTGCGAGTCGGTGGGAGCGGCGTGCGGGTCAGACATTTCGGCGCGGACGTTAGCGCGCGAGGGGAGGGGAGTTCAACCGCGCGATGGAGCGCCGTCGCTGGACCCCGACCGTGCCGGTCGAACACGCTCCCGCAGGTGTCGGTCGCCGCCCGCTGCCGCAAGCACGGCGCGCTCACCGCTTTTTTGGCAGCCCGCAGCTCGAAAATCGAGGGGACGCGCCGCTTTTTGCCCAGCGGGCAGAGAAAAACGCGGCGCGCTCACCGCTTTTGCGGCAGCCCGCAGCTCGAAAATCGAGGGGACGCGCCGCTTTTTGCCCTGCTGGCAGCGAAAAACGCGGCGCGCTCACCGCTCTTGCGGCAGCCCGCAGCTCGAAAATCGAAGCGACGCGCCGCTTTTTGCCCTGCGGGCAGAGAAAGACGCGGCGCGTTCACCGCTCTTGCGGCAGCCCGCAGCCCCGGAAGTCGACTCCGGCGCCGCG
>CAIUAC010000082.1 GCA_903896985.1 uncultured Sandaracinus sp. | reverse complement strand
CGGCGCGGGCGGCGCAGCGCGGGCCGCGATCTACGGCCTCGCGGGCGCGGGCGCCGAGGTGACGGTCGCTGCGCGTCGACAGGAGGCCGCGCGGGCGCTCTGGCACGACGCGCTCTCGCTCAGCGACGACACTGGCCTGCGCACGGCGCTGACGCGCGCGGACGTCGTCGTGCACGCGACGAGCGCGACGCTCCTCGGCGACGACGACCGCGCGACGCGGCTGTTTCTCGCGCAGCTTCCGCTCGAAGCGCTGCGCCCCGGCACGCTCATCACCGACCTCGTCTACACGCCGCGCGACACCGCGCTCTTGCGCGCCGCCCGCGCGCACGGCGCCCGCGCGCTCGACGGCACGGCGATGCTGCTGCACCAAGGCGCGCTCGCCTTCGAGCGGTGGACGGGCTTGCCCGCGCCGCTCGAGGCGATGCGCGCCGCGCTCGACGCGCCCGCTAGTGCTTGAACTCCGCGAAGACCTCGCCGTTGTCGGGGCGCAAGATCTGCCAGCCCCACGACGAGAACACCGCGACGTAGCCGCCGAGGAAGTAGTGCGCCCGCCACTCGCCGACGGTCACGCGCCACGCGCTGTTCCCGCGGGCGTCGAGGGCGAGCAGGTCGCAGCTGCGCGAGTCGGTCGCGTGCCCGTGCGCGAGCACCGTCACCTGCCCGTTCGAGCACAGCTGCGTCGTCCAGTTGTCGGACGGGCGCTCGGGTAGCTCCCCGAGGTCGAAGCGGATGGTGAGCGTCGCCGGGTCGACGCCGACGACGCGGCGCACGCTCGTGCCGTGGTGCTTGCGGAGCAGGACCATCAGCGTCGGACCGCACATGACCATCGCGCGGATGTGAAACGCTGGCACGAGCTCCACGGGCTTCGGCTTCGGGGCGGCGACGAGCTTCGCGCCGCTCTCCATCGCGCAGAACACTCGACCGTTGGCGGCGACCGTCGGGACATCGTCCTCGAGGTCCTCGAGCGCCTCGAAGAGCAGCTCCTTCTTCGTCGCAAAATCGTGCACGAGGACGCCGTCCCGCTCGCGAAAGCCCCAGCGGTCGACCTGCAACAGCCCGCAGCTGCCGTCCATATCCCAGCGCTCGATGCGCCCCTGCAGGCGATCGAGGACCTTCTTCGTCGCGGGGTCGACGAGCTCGATCGCCTCGCCGGTCTGCACCAGCAGCAAGCCTGCGCCGAAGGGCAGAATCCGCCGCGGCATATTCTCGCGCGCCTCGCGCCAGAGACGCTTGCCCGTGTCGCGATCGAAGGCGCTGATCACGTCGTCGACGGCGACGGCCCACACGACGCCGGGGGCTCCGGCGGGGGCTGCGTCGATGACGCGCATCCCGCGCGTGGCGAAGTCGGACGAGTCGTAGGCGAGCTTGTCGGAGAGCTCCGCGCGCCACTTCTCCGCGCCCGTGAGGAGGTCGAGCACGCAGAGCGAGCGACCTAGACCGACGTAGACGTTGCCGTTTCGCACGGCGAGCGCCTCGTAGCTGACGTTGCCGACGCCGGGCTCGCCGAGCATCGCCTCCCAGGCGACGCGCTGATTGCAGACGTCGTACGCGCGCAGCCGCGGCGCCTCACCCTTCGGCTCCGCGGGGCCGAGCAGCGCGAAGCCGGCGCGCGGGTCGAACGTCAGGCAGAGGTCGCGCCCGCGCTTCGAGAAGATCTCTTCGCGCGCGGGCCGGGCCTGCTCCTGCGCCCGAGCGCGCGCCTGCGCCTCGGCGATCACGGCGGGGAGGTCGCGCGTCGGCTTCTGCGTGCCGCAGAACGGGCAAAACGGCGCAGCCGCGACGATGTTGGGGATCGGTGCTCGGCACGCCGAGCAAGGGGTCGTTCCGCTCATGGCCCACCGTATGCGATCGCCGTTGCGCGGGGAATTGTCTCAGCGCAGCTGGCGAATCAGCGCGCGCTCCCGCTCGGCG
>CAIUAC010000081.1 GCA_903896985.1 uncultured Sandaracinus sp. | reverse complement strand
GCTGGCGGAGGGGTCGTGCCGAGCCCCGCGAGCGCGCCGCCCGCGCCGCGCTGGCTCGTCGAAGGCTCCGTCGACGGGCGCTCGTTCCGCATCCTCGCGCCGAGCACCGCGGACCTCGACGCGGCGTGCCGCGGCTTCTTCGCGAACCAAGGGCTGCCGATCGCCCGTCAGATCACGATGGGCACGCAGGCGTTCGTGCAGCCCGGCAACCGCCCGTGGGATGTCGCCGGGGCGTGCCAGCTGATCACGGCGCAAGCCCGACAGCTCTGAGGACGCGCTGCGCTCGGCGGCGAGCCGCGCGCCCTGCGTCGCTCAGGTCGTCGCCCCAGCGTCGGCGGGCAGCCCGGGCAGGCCGCCGACTCGCGCCGTCGCGCCGTCGTCGTCCGTGGCAGGCCGCGCGCGCCCTCGGCCGCCTCGCCCTGCCCAGAGCGACGGCGCGAGGACGTCCGCGTCGCCCTCGTCGTAGCGCACGAAGGCGACCGCGCGCCGCACGCGGCCGTAGACGTCCACGAGCTTCGTGAACGCGCGCTGCCGCAGGTCCGCGGACGCCGCGTCCGGCGCCACGCCGCACTGCCGCTGCCCGAGCGCCCACGCAAAGCGCTGCACGAGCCGGTCGGCGTCGCGGAGGTCCGCCATCGTCACGGGCGTCTTGGGCTCGACGACGGCCCAGTAGGTACGGAACACGGAGATGAGCTGCTCGAGGTCGGAGAGCCGGTCGCAGTAGCCCACGCCGCCGCGCGGCAGCCTCCCCGCGCCAGGGCCAGCCACCGCGACCGCCCTACTCCTCCGAAGGGCCGACGGGGTGGGCTTCGCAGCGCGTGATCATCCGCACCCAGCCGACGTTGCTCTGCATCGCGTCCTCGCGGAACCGCGCCGTAGCCAGCGCGACCGCGTCGTCCGCGTCGGCGGCGAGCACCGTGATCGTCGTGCGCTGCTCGTGCACAGGCTGCTCGCGCCAGAGCGCGTACGTCGGCTCCTCGAAGAACACCGCGACGCGAAAGCGGTGGACCCGGTCGGCGACCTTGTGCAGGTGCGCGCGCTGCGCCGCCGCGTCGCGCGCGTGTGCGTCCGCGAGCGGCCCGGTCGGGCGCCCCTCAGGTGGAGGCGGAGGAAGCGTGTCCCGCTCGTCGCTGTCTGCCATCGCGCCTCAGGCCTTCCTCAGCACCGCGAACATCGCGGCGCCTTCGCCAGTATGCGCGGCTTCTGACCTCGAGGCCTGCGGATCGCCCGCCGCGCGCGGAGTTCACACAGAAGGCCGAGCGCGCGACGAACCGACGAACGGCCGACTCCGAGGAGGGGGCGAGTCCGCCGGCCTCCGCGGGCTCTGCCCGGCCTCCCCTGACGCGTCGAACGGCTCGCCCTCAGCCGTGCGCGGCGCCGTTCGGCGGCCCGTCGCTCACGATGCGCCCGTCGACGACGCGCACGACGCGGTCGCAGCGCTCGGCGAGGCGGGGGTCGTGCGTGACGACGACGAACGCTTGGCGCGTCGTGCGGTTGAGCTCGCGCATCAGCTCGAACACGCGCCCCGCGGTCTCGGTGTCGAGGTTGCCGGTGGGCTCGTCGGCGAGGATCAGCGGCGCGTCCATCGCGAGCGCGCGCGCGATGGCGACGCGCTGCTGCTGCCCGCCGGAGAGCTCCGAGGGGCGCGCGTCGGCGCGGTCTGCGAGGCCGACCTTGTCGAGCAGCGCGAGCGCCTTGTCGTGCATCCACGGGCGCGGGCGACCGCTCGCGATGGTCATCGGCATCATCACGTTCTCGAGCGCGCTGAAGCCGGGGAGCAGGTGATGGAACTGAAACACGAAGCCGATCTTCGTGCCGCGGAGGCGCGTGAGCCCGGCGTCGTCGAGCGCCGTCGCCTCCTCGCCGGCGACGAAGACCTTGCCCGAGGTCGGTCGGTCGAGGAGCCCGATCAGGTTGAGCATCGTGCTCTTGCCCGAGCCCGACGGCCCGGTGACCGCAGTCAGCTCCCCAGGGATCACGCGCAGGTCGATCCCGCGCAGCACCTCGGTGATCACCGTGGTGCCGTAGCTCTTGTGCACGCCCTCGAGCACGAGGACGGGCGCGTCGCGCTCAGCGGCGGTCGCGTCAGCCATTGCGGATCGCCACCGCGGGATCGAGCCGCGCCGCACGCCGCGCAGGCAGCACCGCCGAGAGCAGCCCCGTCGACACCGCGACCACCGTGCAGCGCGCGATCAGCGCGAGGCTGACGTGGACGGGGAACAGCGGCGAGCCGTCGGCGGCGACCGCGAGCGAGGCGAAGAAGACGCTGAGCCCCATGCCGAGCCCGACGCCGACGATCGAGCCGAGCAAGCCGACGATGCCGCCCTGCAAGAGGAACACGACGAGCACGCTGCGGCGCGAGGTGCCCATCGCGCGCAGGATGCCGATCTCCTTGCCCTTCTGCACGACGGACACGATGAGCACGCTCGCGATGCCCATCGCGACGGCGAGCACGACGAAGACCTGGATCAGGTTCGAGGAGCTCGACTGCGAGCGCAGCCCGACCATCAGCTGCGCGTTGGTCTGCATCCAGCTGTCGGCGACGAGCCCGGTGCGCGCGGAGAGCGACTCGGCGATGGTCGTCGCGGCGAAGACGTCGTCCACGGTGACGTCGATCGCGGACACGCCGCCGACGAGGTCGAGGAGCGTCTGCGCCGAGCGCATCGACACGAGCACCCAGCGGCGATTGACCTCGCGGTTGCCGAGGTCGAAGAGCCCCGCGACGGTGAAGACGTCGCTCGCGCCGTCGACGACGGAGAGGCGCACCTTGTCGCCGACGCTCACGCCGAGGTCGCTCGCGAGCTCTGTGCCGATGACGCAGGAGTCGCCGACGGGGCGATACACGCCCTCGCGGAGGCGCGCGCGGATCGGGTAGATGCGGGCGAAGCGCTCAGGGTCGATGCCCAGCAAGATGACCGACTTCGAGGCGTCGCCGCGCTGCGCGAACACGGGCCCGGACACCGTCGGCGAGACAGATACGACGCCCGGCGCGCGCTCGACGTCGCGCATCACCTGCTGCCAGCCGACGATGCTGCGGACGCGCTGCGCGGTGCGCTCGACGCGCGGCATCACGAGCGTGTCGCGCGTCGAGGTGCGCTGCGGGCGCGCCGCCTCGACGACGGGCCGCACGACGATGTGCGCCTGCGTGCCGAGCGTCTGCGCGATCAGGCTCTCGGCGAGCCCGCCCATCAGCGCCGAGAGGAACAGCATCACCGCGACGCCGATCGCGGCGCCCGCGACGATGAGCAGCGTCTGCATCCGTCCCTCGCGCAAGAAGCGGATGGCGACGTACCACTCGAGCGGCATCTCAGTCGGCTCCGCGCGGCGGCAGCGGGCGCACGCGCGCGCCGGGCGCGAGGGCGGGGCTGTCCACGACGAGCTCGCCCGCGCGCAGC
>CAIUAC010000080.1 GCA_903896985.1 uncultured Sandaracinus sp. | reverse complement strand
CGCCGCGCAGCGGCAGCGTCGCGAAGCGGTTGTCGAACGGGAACGTCTCGTAGAGCGCGCCGTAGGTGAGCGGGCCCGCCGGGAGCGCGGTCCGGATGCCGCCGCCGTTGACCATGCCGATGTCGGCGCCGCCGGGCGCGCTCTCGCGCACGAGGTCAGCGAGGAGGTTTCCGAGCGGCGTCTCGACGTCGCCCGCGCGCGCGAAGGGCGCGGTGAGCGTCACGCCGAGCGCCTCGTCGCGGAGCGTGCTCGCCGACGCGAACGCGGGCGCGAGCTGCGCTCTGAGCGCGGCGTCTGGCACGACGGGCGAGCCCTCGTACTGCTCGTCGGCGCACGCGGGCGCGCCCTGCCCTCCATCACAGTAGCGGTGCGGCTGCGAGATATGCGCCTCGAGCACGCGCAGGGTCGCGCGGTCGAGCACGAGGTCGACGCGCCCAAACGCGCGCCCCGACGCGTACGACTCGAGCACGGGGATGCCGTTGACGAAGTGCGCCATCGCGGCGTGCGTGTGCCCGGCGACGATGGCGTCGACGGTGCCCGCGGGGAGCGCCCGCGCGACGGCCATGATCTCCTGCGAGTCCTCGCACGAAGCCAGGTCGTGCGGATCATCGAAGCTCGTGCAGCGACCGCCCGCGTGCGCGGCGACGAGCACGATCGCGCAGCCCTGCGCGCGCAGCGCGGCTGCCTCGCGCACGACGGTCTCGGTGAGCGGCGCGATGGCGAGGCCGCGGAAATTCGCGGCGATGGTCGTGCGCGGCGTCTGCTCGGTGGTGATCCCGAGCACGCCGACGCGCACGCCGCCGAGCTCGAACACGCGCGAGGCGGGCATATTCGGCCAAGAGACGTGCTCGTGCGTCGTCGTCTCGAAGACGTTGCCCGTCAAGAGCGGGAACGACGCCTCGCTCGCGCGCGCGAGCAGCGAGCCGCGCGGGTCCTCGTCGCCCTGCGGCGTCGAGTGCGGGCCCGCGGGGCCGAAGTCGAACTCGTGGTTGCCGATGGTGACGGCCGTGTAGCCGAGCGCGTCGTACGCCGCGATCACCGCGGCGCCCTCGTTGAGGTTCGACTCGAGCGTGCCCTGGAACATATCGCCGCCGTCGAGCAGCGCGACCGCGCCGTGGTCCGCCGCGCGCGCGGCGCGCAGGTTCGCCAAGTAGCCGGCGAGCACCGGCAAACTCGCGAGCTTGCCGTGCACGTCGTTGGTGCCGACGACGCTGAGCGTGAAGGTCGCGGGCAGCGCGGGCGTCTCGGCGACGGGCGCAGGCGGCGCGCTCGGAGCGGCTGCGGGCGGCGCAGCGACGCGCGGCGCCGGGGAGCCGCCGCAGGAGGCGAGCAGGACCAAGAGCGGGAGGAGCGGACGGCGGAGGCGAAGTGACATGGGCGGCCTTGGTTGTCGGGCAAATACCCGCTCGATGCAATGGAGGAGCGCGCTGCTACGGTGGCGGCGGTGAACTTCTTCGGGCACTCGTTCGTCGCGACGTGGTCGCCTGACTCCTCGCCGTCGTACGTGCTCGGCGCGATGCTGCCGGACTTCGCGTCGCTCTCGGGCGCGCGCTCGCTCGCCGCGGGGGACGCGGAGGTCGCGCGCGGAGTCGCGCTCCATCACCGCACGGACGACGCGTTTCACGGAGCGCCGACGTTCGTCGCGCAGATGATCGACGCGCGAGCGCGCTTCACGCACGCCGGGCTCCCGAACGGCGCGTCGCGCGCCGCAGCGCACATCGGGATCGAGCTGCTGCTCGACGGGACGCTCGTGAACGACCCGCGCGCGAGCGGCGCGTTTCTCGAGGCGATGGAGGGGCTGCGCGAGGAGCAGGTCGTGTTCGGCGGCCCCGCGGACGCGGCGCGCTTCTGGGAGTTTCATCGCCTCGTGCGCGGCTATGGCGTGCCCTACGGCTACACGGACCCGACGTTCGTCGCGGCGCGCATCGCGGGCGCGCTCGCGCACCGGCCGAGGCTCGCGCTCGGGAGCACGCCGATCGCCGACGTCGCCCGCGTGCTCGCCGCGCTCGCGCCGCTCGTCCGCGCGAGCGCCGACACGCTGCTCGACGAGGTGCGCGCGGGGCTCACTGCGCCGCGCGAGGTGCGCGTGACGACGTGATGAGCGCGTGGTGCGCGGTCTTCACCAAATGTTGCGCGTTCGTATTCCTTCCGTGATCGAGCCGGCACTGCGGAGCCCTATTTCTCCCCGCATGACGCGAATCGCACATCTCTCGGACCTGCATCTCGTCGAACGCCACCACTCCTCACGCGGCGCCGCCGAGCGCGCGCGGCTCCACTTCCTCTCCTTCGGCCGCCCCGTCGACTTCGACGCCCGCGTCGAGCGCGCGACGCAGGCGCTGCGCACCGCGCTCGCCGCTCGCCCAGACCACCTGTGCATCACGGGCGACCTCACCGAGGACGGCACCGACGCGCAGTTCGAGGTGCTCGCCGAGGTGCTCGAGGCGTGCGGGCTCAGCCCCGAGCGCACGACGCTCGTCCCCGGAAACCACGACGCCTACCACGACCTGCACGCCTTCGAGCGCGCGCTCGCGGGTCCCCTCGCGGCGTATCGCCCGACGAGCACGCCCGGCGCGGTGACCGTCTACGACGACGCGGCGATCGCGGCGGTCTCCACGCTCATCCCGCAGTCATTCGCGCGCTCAGCCGGCGCCGTCGACGCCGCGCAGCTCGCGCACCTCGAGGAGCTCGCCACCGACCGCGGGCTCGAGACGCGCGCGCTCGTCGTCGCGCAGCATCACCCGCCGATGCGGCACCTCGTCCCGGGGATGCAGTGGATCGACGGCCTCGCGAGCCCGGCGGCGATGCGGGACTTCGTCGCGCGACACGACCACGTGCACGTGCTCCACGGACACACGCACGTCCCCGCGGACCGCGTCCTGCGCGAGGGCGGCGAGGCTCAAGCCTTCTGCGTGCCCGCGGTCGTCGAGGCGGAGGAGCCGGTGCGCTTCTACGAGGCCTCCGAGCGCCGCGTGCGCCCGCTCGTCAGCCGATCGACCCTGTCGGTTCCGACCCGCCGCCCGGCCCGAACGAGCCTCGCAGGTCGGCCCGCGCTCGCTTGAGCGCGAGGAGCGGCGCGGCGACCGAGAGCAGCGCCCACGCGAGCTGCACGCCGTGCGCGAGCATCGCGGCGGCGACGGCCTGGGTCGCGGTCGTCGAGAGCGCCGCGTGGAACAGCGACAGCGCGCCATCGGTCGCGCCGAGCTGACCGGGCACGAAGTCTCCCGCGGAGGTGCCCACGGTCACGGCGCCGAGCGCGACGAGCGCCGAACGGAGCGTCAGCGGAGCGCCGACGGAGAAGAGCAGCGTCCCGAGCAGCAGCGCTTGCACCCCGCGCCCGAGGACCGCGAGCGAGAGCGCCTCGAGCGGCACCGGCGGCAGCGCGTTCATCGCCTGCACGTACGCCTCGCCGCCCTGCTCAGTCTTGCGAAAGCGGCGGAGCAGGCGGCCGAGCTCGGGTCGGCGCGGGCCGAGCAACACCAGCGCTCCGAGCAGCGAGAGGACGGCCGCCTGCACCAGCAGGGACGCGACGAGCACGCCCGCGCCTGCGAGGTGCGCCGCGAGCGCGCAAGGCAGCGACACCAGCCCCGTCGCGAGCAGACTGAGCCCTTGGCTCGCCGTGCCGACCGCCGCGGCGCGCGCAACGCCAACGTGCTTGCGGAGCGCGGCGGCGCGCAGTGCCTCGCCCGCCGCGCGTCCCGCGGGCGCGAAGGCGACGACCGCGTAGGTCATGAGGTGCACTCGCAGCAGCGCGCTCCACGGCGGCACCCCGCCGTGACGCCCCGCGACTCGGCGATAGAGCGTACGCGCCGCGACGGCCTCGCACGCGACGCGCGCGCCCTCGAGCGCGAGCGCGAGCGGCAGGAGCGGCGCCGCGACCTGCAAGACGAGGAGCAGCGGTCCAACGCCCACGTGGTGGATCATGCCCGCCACGATCGCGACACCCACGGTCGCGAGCAGCAGCGGTATCAAGAGCCTATTCGAGCCGGGATTGAGGCGCGGAGGCGCGACACTCACAAGACCGTCCGACCCACGCTGGCTGACTGACATACTCCGAGCGTGGCAGTCGATTCCGGCGGAGGGGTCAACGCGCCGTGACGGTCGTGCGAAGGTAGACGCCGCGCTCTCGCTCGCCATGCGCAAGCCGCGCAGTCTGAAGGTCGGCGCTAGAAGGCGTAGGCGATCATCAGTCGTCCGCCAAATCCGACCCCGCGAGCGCCCGCGACGAGCCCCGGCGCGACGCCCACAGAGAGACGCCGGTCCGCGAGCACGGCAGTCAGCGCCGGCGCGATCAAGTGCAGCGCGCCCCCTTCGACGTCCTCGTGCTCGATGAGGTCTTCCAGGTCTTGACCGACGTACTCGAGCCCGAGCCGGAGCCCGTCGTCACCGCTGCGCGCGACCTCGACGCTCACGCCGAGGCGCACGATCACGTCGAGCGGGTCCGCGAGCACGGCAAAGCGCTTCTCGAGCTGCAGGTTGCCCGCGAGCGAGAGCGCGCGTCGTTGGTAGCCTGCGTTGAGCCAGGTGCTCAGCGAGAAGCCGCCCTCGAGCTCACGACTCGCCCACACCTGAACGCCGAGCGAGAGCCCGTCAAGCGCCTCACCGCCGTCCTCAGCGCGCGGGCGCAGCACGCTCAGCGAGACGTAGCCGCCACCCGCCGTGCGAACGCCGGCGCCGCTCGCACCGGCGACCTCCGCGAGCCCAAACGCGCCGAGCGCGAGCCAAGGCGTCAGGCTCACCTGCGCCCCGGCTCGCTGCACGACGCCCTCACGCGCGACGACTGGATCGACGAAGCGCAACGCGCCCGCGCCGCTCACGCCGACGTTGAGCGTGTATATCCCCTCGACCGCGCCGGGGCTTCGAGCGTCTTCGGCCAAGACGAACTGCCGCCCATCGGCGCGCGCCGTCGGAGCGAGGCCCACGATGGACGAGGCGACGAGCAGCGCGGGGACGAGCGCCCGCGAGACACGCGCGACCCACGACGAGGAGGAGTTCCGCATGACGAGCGAGAGCCTACCGACCCGAGCGCGTGGGGCGCGTGACG
This sequence comes from uncultured Sandaracinus sp., assembly GCA_903896985.1. GTDB lineage: Bacteria > Myxococcota_A > Polyangia > Polyangiales > JADJQN01 > CAIUAC01. The sequence goes on along the minus strand of CAIUAC010000080.1, from coordinate 677 downwards.
AGCGCGCGACGACCGTGCCGGCGACGTCACGAAGCGGAGCGACCCCACGAGGCGCGGCTCCGAGAAGACGCTTCCGCGCGGCGCACGTGACGTTCTTCAGGCCCGCGCGCTTCAGGAACGTTGCCGCCCGTTCGCGTGGCCGACGAACGTCGCGCGCACGTTCCCGCTCGGAGGTCGTCGATGTTCACGCAGTCCGATGTATTCCTTCAAACGGCCCACAGCCCGCCCGCTCCCTACGGCCGCCCCACGAAGGAGGAGCACGCCCGACGCCTTCTGCGCAGCCTGCTCGACGGCGACGGTCTTTCGGTCGTCCATCAGCCCATCGTGCACCTCGTCACCGGGGAGGTCTTCGGCCACGAGGTGCTCGGGCGCGCGCCGGCGCTCGCCAACACGGGGCTCGACGCGCTCGGTCCGAGCGAGCTCCTCGACCTCGCGGTCGAGTCCGGCATGCTCCTCGAGCTCGACCACGCGTGGCGCCGCCTCGCGATCGAGTACGTCGCCCGCCACCACGCGGAGGACGGCACGGTCTTCTTCTTGAACATCGACACGCGCGTCGTCGAGGACCAGCGCTTCGCGCCCGGCTTCACCCGCAAGCTGCTCGACCAGCACCGGCTGTCGCCGAGCCGCTTCGTGCTCGAGCTCACCGAGCGAGACCCGCAGCTCGCCGAGGCGCGGAT
>CAIUAC010000079.1 GCA_903896985.1 uncultured Sandaracinus sp. | reverse complement strand
GCGAGGCGGTCGGCGCGGCGCTGCTGCAGCAGGCGGGCGCGCTGCGGAGCGGCAGCGGCAGCGACGGGCCGCTCGTGCGCGCCGCGCTCCTCTTCGCGTTCGAGCTCCAGGCGACGGCGCTCCTCGGGCGCGGCGCGGCGTTCGCGCAGACGACGCCCGGCGCCATCGCGGCGGTCGCCGCCTTCGCCGCGCTCGTCGGCACGGCGGAGGGCGCCGCCCTCTCCGGCGCGCACCTGCTCGATCCCGACGACCTGCGCGTGCTCCGCGCCGCCGCCGTCGACGCCCGCCGCCGCGTCGGCGAGGCCAGCTTTCAAGCCGCGCACACGCTCGTGCTCGCCGCGTCGATCGGCCAAGCTGCGTCGATCGGCGAGGCTGCGTCGCCCGCTCTCTCACCCGCCTTGGAGGCCGCCCCTTGAGCTCCCCGTCCGACGTCGTCCTGCGCCTCACGCGCGTCGCCCGCACCCTCGAGGAGTACTTCCTCGGCAAGAGCGAGGTCGTGCGCCTCATGCTGATCGCCGTCGTCGCGGGCGAGCATATGCTGCTGATCGGCCCGCCCGGCACCGCCAAGAGCGCGCTCGTGCGGATGTTCGCGAAGCTCGTCGACGCGCGCTACTTCGAGTACCTGCTGACGCGCTTCACCGAGCCCAACGAGATCTTCGGGCCCATCGACATCACGGCGTTCCGCGAAGGCACCTATCAGCGTCGGATGGAGGGGATGCTCCCCGAGGCGGAGATCGTCTTCCTCGACGAGGTCTTCAAGGCCAACAGCGCCATCCTCAACTCGCTCCTCGGCGTGCTCAACGAGCGCGTCTACACGTCCGGCGGGACGGTGCACAGGGTGCCGCTCTTGAGCGCGTTCGGCGCCTCCAACGAGGTGCCCAACGACGAAGACCTCATGGCCGTCTTCGATCGCTTCTTGCTGCGCGTGCACTCCGACAACCTCGACAGCTATCACTTCCACGACCTGCTCCTGCGGGGCGTGAAGAACGAGGTGCTGCGCCTCTCGGGCGAGGGCGAGCGCATGAAGCCGCTCCTCTCGAGCAAGGACCTTCACGCGCTGCACCAGGGCTTCGCCGCGCAGATGAGCTTCAGCGAGGAGTTCCTCGCGCAGTACAAGGGGCTGGTGTTCCAGATCCGCGCGGAGGGAGTGTCGCTCTCGGACCGGCGCTCGATCAAGATGCTCAAGCTCTTCGCGGCGAGCGCGCTCCTCGACGGGCGCGCGCAGCCCGACGCGAGCGACTTCTTCGTCCTCAAGCACACCTGGAACAACCTCGATCAGGCCGAGATCCTCGAGGGGATCGTCGGCCCGGTGCTCGAGGCCCACTACCGCGAGAACCCCGACAAGCGGCGCTTCGGCGCGGCCGACGTCGGCATGGAGGCGCTGATCGCCGAGCTAACGCGCGTGCGTGAGCTGCTGACCAGCGACCGCGCGCTCTCGGACCTCCAGCTCTTCAGCCAGCTGAAGGCGCTCAACGAGATCAAGGCCGCGCTCCAGGCGATCGGCACCAAGCCCGCGCAGGACGCGATCGCCCGCGTCGATCAGCTGCTCGGGCACGTGTTCCAGAGCGGCAAGTTCGCTTGAAGAAAGAGGCCCTCGAATGACCCGCACGCACACGGTCGCGCTCGTGATGTTCACCCTCGCGCTCGCCGCCACCAGCGGCACCGCCTCCGCCGACGCGGTCGGGCCGCCGCCCGACGACTGCCCGCCCGGCGCGCAAGGCGTGACCGGCCACGCGGGGCAGTGGTGCGTCGCGGCGACCTGCAACACCGACGCCGACTGCACGGGCGGCGACTCCCTGCGCGCGCTGATGGGCCGCGGCGGCGGGGCGACCGTCTGCCGCGAGGTGGACCTCTGCCTGACGACCTCGACCTACCACGCGGGGGGCCGGGGCGCGTATGTCAACGGTCCGGACGCGCCGCCCCTGACCCGCGTGATCGCGAGCGCGTGCACGCCTAGCTGCGACGCGCCCGGCGTCTGCTCGCGCGCCAAGCGCTGCGCCCCCGCGGGGGCCGTCGCGCCGCCTGTACCTGCCGCGCCGCCCGCGCCG
>CAIUAC010000078.1 GCA_903896985.1 uncultured Sandaracinus sp. | reverse complement strand
GGGGGGAGCGCGGCGGACCCGGCGGGAGGGTCGACGAGCGAGTCGTCGTCGGCGCGCACGGTCAGGCGGGCATGCGCGATCGCCACGCCCGCCTCGTCCACCACCGTGCCGGAGAGTCGCGCGCCCGGCGGGCGAACGACCGGGCTGTCGACCGGCGCGGCGTCCCGAGACACGCCCCCGTCGGGGAGCGCCGGGCGCGCGGCGCGGCGAGGTTGCGCCGGGCGCTGCCCCGCGAGCATCGCAAAGGTGGCCAAACCTGCGATCAGGAGCGCCATCGCGAGCACGACGAGGCGCCCGCGCTGGGCAGGAGGAGGCGGAGGCGTCGGGGGGCTTGGGGGGGAATCGTCCAGGGTAGGCTCGAGTCGAACGCCGGGAGCCTAGCGTGAGATTCCGTGTGGCGGGCGGGCGCCTGTCGAGGCACTTCGGAGGGCCACCCCTTGCGGTCTCCGTATGCCTCTGCTAAACGCCGCCACTCTTTCCAGCGACTCTTCAAGAGGACGGACGTCATGGCATTCGCGTGCGAGTACTGCAGCAAAGTCCGGCTCAAGGCCCACAAGGTCAGCCACTCGAACATCAAGACCCGTAAGTGGCAGCAGCCGAATCTGCAGTCCGTACGCGTACAGAAGGACGGGCGGGCCCAGAAGGTGCTCGCCTGCACCCGCTGCATCCGCACGGGCGTCGTCGTCAAGGCCGCCTGACCGCTCGGCGCGGGCCCAAGGGCGAGGTGCCCGCGCCTATCCTGCGTGGCGACCTGCCCAGCGTCGGACCTCCTGAGCCGCCTCGGGAGGACGAGCGCGGTCGTCCGCTGTTGCCCGTTCCGCCGGGTTGTCCGCCCGACTCGATCGTCCTCACGTTCCCCGTCCCGCGGGAGCACTCGGGGCTGCGCCTCGACCGCTTCATTCAGACGCGCATCCCGCGGCTGTCGCGGACGCGCGCGCAGGCGATCGTGCGTGAGGCGGGGCGACGCGCCGATGGCAGCCGTCGGCGTCCGAGCGACATCGTGCGCGAGGGCGAGGTCGTGCTGCTCGTGCGCGCGACCTTCACGGAGCCCGACGCGCCCACCAATTACGGAGTCCTCTACGAGGACGAGGCGCTCTACGTCATCGACAAGCCGTCCGGCTTGCCGGTGCATCCGACGGCGACGTACCACCGCAACACGCTGACGTATGTGCTGCGCGCGCGGTTCGGCGAGCAGATGCCGCGCATCGCCCATCGCCTAGATCGCGAGACGAGCGGTGTGCTCGTCGCCGCCAAGACGATCGGCGACGAGCGCCTGCTGAAGAACGCGTTCGAGTATCGGCGCGTGCAGAAGAGCTATCTCGCGATCGTGCGCGGCGTGCTCGCCGACGACCGCGGCGACATCGCGCTGCCGATCTCGCCCGTGCGCGAGGGGCTGCATATGCTGATGGAGATCCGCGACGACGGCAGCGAAGGCGCGCGCGCCGAGACGGGCTACGAGGTGCTCGCGCGGGCTCCGGAGCACACGCTCGTCGCGCTCCATCCGCGCACCGGGCGGCAGCATCAGCTGCGCGTGCATCTCTCCGCGATCGGGCATTCGATCGTCGGCGACAAGCTCTACGGCCCCGAGCGTGAGGCGGTCTTCTACGAGAACATCGCCACGGGGATGACGCCGGAGCTGCTCGCGCGCCTCGGGCACGATCGGCACGCGCTGCACGCGCATCGGCTGTCGTTCGTTCACCCGCGGACCCACCAGGCGGTGACGTTCGAGGCGCCGCTCGCGCCCGATCTCGTACAGCTGTGGGAGACGCTGCGAGGCGCCGCATGACCGTGGCTCGCGCGCGTCGATTGCCGGTTGATTGCCTGAGAGGCGCGACCGGCTATCTTGCCGACACGATGCTCCTCGTCCGCACGTCGCTTGCTCCGCTCTCGCTCTCTCTCGCCGCGCTTGGATTGCTCGGCTGCGGTGCCGCCCTGCCGCCCGCGCGCGTGACGTCGCCGACGACTCCGGAGGAGCTGCGCGTGTTCGAGCACGGCGTCGACCTCGTGGACGATCCCGAGATTCTCGCCGGTCAGTGGCGCGAGAGCTGGGGCGCTGAGCTGCAGCAGCGCGTCGGCGCGGCGGACGTCATCGAGCTCGTTCGGGTCAACTCGGCGCAGGCCACGCGGATCCCCGATCAAGGCGCGTCGTACAGGCTCGACATCGAGCCGAGTCGCGCGCTGCTCGGTGAAGAGACCGACGTCGACCTGCTCACGGTCGAGACCGACGGCGGCTACGTCAGCATCGACCGCAACCAGACTCGCCTGCTCTCGACGGACTTCGTGCTCTACGTGAAGTGGTATCGCACCGACGACGGCACGACCGCGGCCCACTGGCATCTGTCGCCCGCGACGCCCGCCGTCGTGCAGCGCACGCAGTTCCTCATCGGGCGCCGTCGCCAGGCGTCCTCCGAGCCGAATCGCGTCATCGTCCGCGAGAACTGAGCGCGGTCGCTCAGCGCCGGCGGGACGGGGGCGGGGCGACGTGCGTCTTCTCTTCGGAGAGCGCGTCGGCGAGCGCCTCCGCGTCCGCCGAGACGGGGCGGGTGCGGCTCGGGTCACCGATCGGCACGCGCGCTGGGCGCTTGCGCCGGATGCCCGCGGTCGAGCCCTGGGGTAGCCCGAGGAGCTCCGTCCGCGCGAGGTGCAGCGGATCGTCGGCGTTGACCGGGGGCAGCGAGGACTCGTCGTCCACCTCGGCGAAGGACTCGGCGGCCCCATCGCTCGAGCGCGTCACGCGCGTCGGGCTCGGGCTGAAGCGCGAGTAGGCGGCGTCGGGGCCGAGCGCGTCCGCGATCAGGTTCTTGCCGAGATCCGTCGGCGCGACGACGTCCACGACGAAGTCCTCCATCGCGCGGAGTTCGGCCTCGATCTCGGTCGCGAAGAGGCGCTTCATCACGCGCGCGAGCTTCGTGCGCCGGTACTGTGGGGAGGCGACCAGCAGCCAGTTGAGCAGCGCGTCGCGGAACTCGAGCGCGGTCTGATAGCGGCCGCTCCGCGAGCGGACCATCGCGCGCTCCACGATGTCGGCGAGCGCG
>CAIUAC010000077.1 GCA_903896985.1 uncultured Sandaracinus sp. | reverse complement strand
TCCGGCGCGTGAAGATCAGTGGAGAGTGGGGATTCCCGCTTCGCCGAAGACCGTCCAAAGACTCGCCTCGACGCCAAGATGGTGCTGCGGGGCGCCGTCGCGTAGGGTTCAGCGATGCATGGAGCGGGGACGAATCACCGATCGGAGGTCCTACGCGCCGGGGACGAATCACCGATCGGCTGTCCTACGCGCCCGACGCTGCACATCATGATCCGCCCCGCCGCCGCGGAGGTCACCGCGCAGCTCGACCACTTCGCGCCGCGCATTCCGGTGCTCGTCGAGCTCGCGCTCGGCGACGTCCCGGTCGTCGCCCCCATCATCCACGCGCGCGGGCTGCGCTGATGGCAACGGAGGTGCCGCGAGCCCGCGGGCTCCTCGTCGCGGCGCTCCTGTCGACCGCCGCGTGCGGCGTCGACGTCCAAGTCCAAGTCGTCCCTGTAGGCGGTACGACGCGCCACCGCCTCGTGGTCGGGTACGCCTCCGCCTGTGTCGTGCTCGACGACGGCGGAGTTGCCTGCTGGGGCGCGGGGCAGCGCGGGGAGCTCGGCGTGCCGATGCGCTCCGACTCGGGGACGCCCGTGCGCGTGCGTGGCCTCGCCCGCATCGTCACTTTGGATGGGTACGGAGCTGCCTTTTGCGCAGCCGACGCTGAGGGGCGCGTGTGGTGCTGGGGAAGAATGTGGAGTGGTGGTCCAGCGCTCGGCGACACGCCGCGCCGTGTCGATGGATTGGACGCGTCGCGGACGTTGACGGTGGGAGACACGCGCGTCTGCGGCGTGAGCCGTGCGGGGATTCACTGCGTCTTCGCCCGTACTCCGCTCGACGCGAGCTTGCGCGAGGGCAGCAACCTCATCGACTACGACGACGAGGCCCGCTGCGCCCTCACGGACGGCGGCGACGTCATCTGCGTCACCGGCCCGAGCGGTAATCCCACGACGACGACGGTGGCCTCGGCCGCGAGCGCGCTCGACGGGTGGTGCTCCGTCGATGCACTTGGCACGCGCACCTGTAGCCGCTCCACGACTCCCTCGGAGACGCTCACCGACGTCGCGAGCGTCGGCACCGGTAGTGCGTACGAGCACTGCTACGTGCTCTTCGACGGTCGGATCCTCTGTCGCGCCGGCCTCGAGTGGATTCCGAAGCGGAGCGACCATCGGTTCGTGGAGGTGGGAGGGACGCTGCAGCAAGGGTGCGCGCGAACGGACGACGGTGCCGTGCTCTGCTGGGGAGACAACCTCAGTGGGCTACTCGGGCCCGACGCTGGTCCTCACAGCGACGTGCCGGTGCGCATCCCCGGCCTCGCGCTCGGTGGTACGCCGGAGGTCGTCGAAGCGCCGCCATCGGGGCTCGCGTGCTTTGCCGCCGACCGAGACGGCGACGGCCTCTTCGACTGGATCGAGGGGACCGACGACCTCGACGAGGACGGGCTGCTCGCGTGGGAGGACAGCGACACCGACGGCGACGGAACGACCGATGCAGTCGAGGCTGCCCCGTCTCTGCCACCTTGCCTGACCTCTCCGCCGAACTCGATTTGCGACTCGGACGCATGGCCAGACTACGCCGACCTCGATCAGGACGACGACGGCGTGCTCGACCGCGACGAGAGCATCGACGCGCGCTGCACGGACGATGCCGACCGCGACGGCTGCCCGGACGTCGCCATCGCCCAGTTTGGGACGTGCGACGACCACCACGGCGCGACCATCGTCGATGACCCCGCGGGGGCTTTCGCCCGCGCGTCGCTCACGCTCACGGTCCCCGTGGGACCGGACCCAGGCGAGGTGTTCTTGGTAGACCTCGAGACCGATACACTGGGCCAGCGCTTCGTCTTCTCGGCCACGGCGGTCATCTCCGGCGTGGCAACACCGAGCGGCGACCGCTTCGTAGACACGCAGTCGGGCGCGCAGCTTCGTTTCGGCGTGGAGGCCAGCGCCGGGTACGGTGCCCGCAGCGGCGCGAGTGGCATACCGGGCATCGAAACGCACAGGCTACAGCTGGTCGACACGACCGGCACCGTGCTCGACGAGGCCACGATGATCACGGTCATCGCAGCGATCCCCTCGTGGGGACCCTGAGACTCAGCCCTCTTCGCCTGGCGTGACGGGCGTCGCGGATCGGGGGAGAAACAACCGTCCCACGGGGATCTCCACTTCCTCGAACGGCGGAACGCGCGCGACGTCCGCTTCGCCGAACGCGCCAGTATCGACCCACCAGCGCCCATCACGCAGCGCGAGCGTCTCGAGCGTCCGCGAGTACGGCACGCATGGTCGCCTCGCTGATTCCAGCGCGAACCCGCAGAACCTACGCGCCGAGAACCGCGTCGGAGCCCGCTCGGCCGCTTCCGGCGGCTGGCCGCGTCGACCTCGGAAGGGGTGACCCCTTGCCTCGAGGCGCGCGAGATCGACTTGCGAAGGGATCGACCCTTGGCGCAGAGCCCGGGGTCCTCGACGGCGCAAGGGTCGGACCCTTCACGGAGAGCGCGTCGAGCGTGACAGCGAAGGGTCGGACCCTTCGCGCGAGGATGTTCGCGGCGGGTGCGCGAGGGTTCGACCCTTACCGCAAGGCGGAGCGCGATCTGCGGCGCAAGGGTCGGACCCTTGGCGCGACGTGCGCGGCCACTTCCGGGAAGGGTTCAACCCTAGGCGGGGCGATCTCGGGGGCCGCGCGGAAGGGGTGCACCCTTCGTCGAAGGGCAGCGAGCGCGGCGTGGGGAGGCCCTGAGAGAGCTCGGAGCGGTCCCCGACAGGGGTCGAGCAGACGCGACCTACTCGGAGTCGTCCAAGCACGCTCCGCGAGGTGGCGCAGAGCACTCGGAGCGCACGCGGGCGACTCCGCACGCGCGGCGGGTCACGCCTTGCCAGGCGTCTCAGTCGCCGCGCGCACGCTCGCGGCTCAACTTTGGTCGGGTGGCGGCTCAACCTTGGTCGGGTCGCGCCGAGCGAGCTTGACCGTTCATGAACGGTCATGAAGACTCTGCGCGATGAAGGCAGTGAAGTTCGCGACGCAGCTCGACGCCGAGGTGGCGAAGGACTTGCGCGCGTTCGCGGTCCACGCGGATCGGAGCATCTCGGGGATCGTGAACGAGGCGGTCGCCGAGTACCTGCAGCGGCGGCGTGTGCGGCCGGCGTTTCGAGCCGCGCTCGACGAGGTGCTCACCGACCACGACGAGCTGCTTCGGCGCCTGGCGAAGTGACGCCGACCCTCTACCCGACGCTCGACGAGGCGCTCGAGCTTCACAGCGTCTTGCTCGCGCGTTTTGGCGGCGCGGGCGGCGTGCGCGACCTCGGCCTCCTCGAGAGCGCGCTGTCGCGACCGCAGACCGGCTACTACGACACCCTGACCCTGCAGGCGGCGGCGCTCTTGCAGAGCCTCGTGATGAACCACGCCTTCGTCGATGGGAACAAACGCGTGGCCTTCGCGCTCACCGCGATCTTCCTGCGCATGAACGGCCCCCGTCTCCGGGTGCCCGCCGACGAGGGAGAGCGCTTCCTCATCGACTCCGTGATCGCTCGCCGCGTCGAGCTGGCCGACATCGCGAGCTGGCTCGAGCGACACAGCGGCGGGTAGTCCCGCTCAACAGGCGAGCCGTCGCCTGGGATGGTCGCGAGGAGTGGCGCGCGAGCGGCGCGGTCATGTGGGGAGTCGCGTTGGTCGCCCCGTGTATCAGGAGCGTGACCGGTAGCTGAGCTGCTACTGGTGTCGCGCGCGTCGTCGCGCAGGGACGGGATGAGCACGGTGCTTGAGCTCGAGGTTCCCGCCCGCGAGGCCCTTGCCGCCGACGGTCAGGCGCAGCGGGATGCCGAGGAGGTCGGCGTCCTTGAACTTCACGCCGGGGCGCTCGTCGCGGTCGTCGAGGAGCACGTCGACGCCGCGCGCGCGGAGCGCCGCGTAGGCAGCCTCGGCCGCGTCGCGCACGGCGTCGTCCTTGCCGAGCGCGGTGATGATCACGTGGTAGGGCGCGATGCCCATCGGCCACGCGATGCCGTCCGCGTCGTGGTTCTGCTCGACCGCCGCGGCGACGAGGCGCGAGACGCCGATGCCATAGCAGCCCATGAACATCGGCACTTCTTGGCCCTTATCGTCGAGGTAGACGGCGTTCATCTTCGCGCTGTAGTGCGTGCCGAGCACGAAGACGTGCCCGCCCTCGATGCCCTGATACGCCTCGAGCGCCTCGCCGCAGCGCGGGCAGAGGTCGCCCTTGCCGACCATGCGCACGTCGGCGAGGGCTGCCTGAAAGTCGCGCCCGTGGTTGACGCGCAGGAGGTGATGGTCGGTCTCGTTCGCGCCCGTGATGCCGTCGACGACGTTGCCGACCGCGAGATCCGCGAGGAGCTCGCCCGTGAAGCCGACGGGGCCCGCGAAGCCGATGGACGCGCCCGTCGCGCGCTTGACCTCGGCCTCGGACGCGAGGTGCACCTCGGCCGCGCCGAGCGCCTTGGCGAGCTTGATCTCGTTGACCTGATGGTCCCCGCGCACGACGACCATCACGACCCGCGTGCCCGCGATGTAGACGAGCGACTTCAGCATCTGCGCGGACGTAACCGCGGTGTGCCCCGCCTTATTCAGGAAGGCGACGACGTCGTCGATGCCGCCCGCGCCTGGCGTGTGCAGCTTCTCGGGCAGGCCCGCCGACGCGCCCGCGCGCTCGTCCTGCACGAGCTTGCCCTCGGCGACCTCTACGTTCGCGGCGTAGTCGCACTTCGTGCAGGCGACGATGTGGTCCTCGCCCGACTGCGCGAGCACCTGGAACTCCGCGCTCGTCTTGCC
>CAIUAC010000076.1 GCA_903896985.1 uncultured Sandaracinus sp. | reverse complement strand
GGGCTTGACCGCCGACGCGATGGTCGACTGGATGAGGCCGTTCTGGGAGCGGCGTGAGCCCGAGGGGGCGCTCAAGGGGCGATACTTCGTCGGAGCGCCGAACCGCGAGCAGCTAGCGAGCCCCGGCTATCTGGCGAGCGGCCTGTTCTCGATCGACCGCTTCGAGGCGTTCCTCGCGAAGCGCCTGCCGACGAACGACTTCCGCGCGCTCGACAAGACGTTGCTCGTCACCGCGGCGGACGTCGACGGGCGAGGGCGCGTCGTGTTCGGCAAAGGGCACGACGAGGTGACGCCGGTCTCGCAGGCGGTCGCGGCGTCGTCGTGCGTGCCGCTGCTGTTTCGCCCGTATCGCATCGGCGACCGATACTTCATGGACGGCGAGGTCGTGCGGACGCTGAGCCTCGATCTCGCGGTCGAGGCCGGCGCGGACGTCGTGATCATCTCCAACGTCTACCGCCCGCACGTCGCGAAGGACGGCGAGGTCTCGCTCGCGCGCCGGGGGGTGCTCTCGGTCGTGCGGCAGGCGCTGAACATCATCCTCAGCGAGAAGGAGAAGCGCGGCATCGACCTCGTGCACCGCCTCTATCCGCACGTGACGCTGCTCAACGTCAGCGCGAACCTGGGCCGGTTCTCGTTCATCAACCGCAGCGAGACGCGGCAGTTGCTCGGACGCGGCTACCGCGAGGCGCTCCGCGTGCTCGCAGCAGCCAAACAGCGCGGTGTGTTCGACTCGCGGGCGACGACGAAGAGCGTCGGCACGGCGTAGCGGCTCACGCCGTCTCTGCAACGAGCCACGCGAGGTAGTCCGCGCTCGCGGCGACGATCGGCAGCGCGATCAGCTCGGGCACCTCGTAGGGGTGCTCCGCTCGCAGCACGCGCTCGACGTCCGCGAAGCGCTCGCGGCGCGTCTTGATCAGCAGCTGCACCTCGCGCGCTTCTTCGACGGCGCCCTTCCAGCGATAGAGCGAGCGCAGCCCCGGCACGAGGCTGACGCACGCGACGCAGCGCGCCTCGAGCAGCGCGCGCGCGAGGCGCTCCGCGACCTCCTCGCTCGGCGCGGTACACAGCACGACGATCGCGGTGCTCTCCATGGGGCGCGAGCGTAGCGTGAGTCGCGGCGGGTCGTCAGAGCCCGACGATGTGCGGCTCGGGCGAGAGGCGCACGACGAGCTCGCCGACGGTCATGTGCACGAACGCGAGGTCGTTCAGTCGACGTCCCGTTTGCGCCGCGCGCACAGGGAAGGTGACGAGGACATCGTCGTCTCGGTAGCGCGCGGAGGTGCGCCGCGCGTCCCGCCGAGCGGCGAGCGGCTCGACGAGCGCGTGCGGGACGTCGAAGAGCGCGCCGAACTCGCTGCCTCGCACGAGGCCGTTGGCCTCGGCGGCGCGCTGCAGGTTGGTGATCAGCGCGGCGCGCGCGATGACGCCGCTCGCGCGGGCGAGCGGGTCGGCGAGGACCGCCTCGAGCGTCGGCACATCGCGATCGCGGAGCGCCTCGAGGAAGCGCTGCACGACGCGCCGGGCGTCGTCGTCGCGGCCGCGCGGGAGGAGACCGACCGGCGCGCCCGTCGTCGCGCTCGCGCCCGGAGTCGGCGTGAAGGTCGGAGGGTCCGCGTCGGTCGGGGGTGCGGATGGCTCGATCGACGGCCGCGCGGCGACCGGCGCACCACCGCACGCGCACGCGACGGCTACCGCGAGCGTCACGACGAGCGCCGCCGCGCGCGGGCCGCCCGCACCGAGGCGGCCTTCAGAGGGCGTGCGTGGACGTGCGCAGATCACGGTCGACGACGAGGACGTGTCCCTCTTCGATGGCGCGCCAGCCGGGCGCGAGCGTAGGGCCGTCGCTGAGGACCATCACGTAGTGGAGGGCTGCGGCCTCGGCCTCTGCGCGGGCGGAGTCGGCGCGGCCGACGGAGTCGTGCAGCCCGTGCCGGTCGACGTACGCGAGGGGCTTGCCGCGCCGGAGCGCGTAGAGAGTGCGGCCGTTCGTCAGCACGAGGTTGAGCGTGCCCGGCTTGCCGCCGACCTCCGCCGCGAGCCGGTCGACCAGCGCGACCGACGAGCGCAGCGCGTGCAGGACGTGCCGGTCGTCGACGTCTGGGTTGTCGAGCTGTCCGGCGTCGTGGAGGAAGCTGAGCACCGCGTGAAAGAAGAGCTCGCTGTCGGTGTCGCCGCGCACGTTTCTCTGGAGAAAATCGGGCAATTGCTCGAGCAACGCCGGGCGCAGCGCGGCGAAGCGGTCGATGGTGCCGTTGTGCGCGAAGAGCCACTGACGCAGGCGAAACGGGTGAGTGTTCTCGGCGCGGAAGTCGCCGACGGTCGCCTGCCGCAGGTGCGCGACGACGCAGTGCGACCGCACATCGCCCGCGATGTCCGCCCAGTCGAGCGCCTCGCCGGCGGTCTGCGGGCGCTTCTTGTGGAGGACTTCGCCGCCTTGGTAGAAGCCGAGGCCCCAGCCGTCGGCGCGCGTGGGCGCGGTCGCGAGGGCGGCGCGCTCCTGATGAACGGCGTCGCGCAGTCGGTCGGAGCGGTTCGACATGTACCCGATCAGTCGTCCCATCTGCGTCCTCCTTCGTTCAGTCAGTCAACGGCGGCTTCGCCGACTTCTGCCGTGCTTGGTCCGACTTCTCCGACGCGCCGACGAGCGAAATGATTCGACTCGTGCGCTCACGCGCCCTTCGCCCCGCATAGGCCTCGACTGCGCGCAGCACGACGATGCAGAGTGCCGTGACGCTCAGTACCGCGATGGGGAAGCCGACGTCGATCCGCAGGAAGGACATGGGGAGGTGCGTCGTCTGGAGCAAGCTATCACCCAGGCCTCCGAGCGGCAACGGACGCTGAGGCTCGGCGCGCGGGCAGCGCTGCTCGCGCTCGCGTGCTTCGCGGCTCCTCGGGCCGCGAGCGCGGCTGAGCCGCAGGACGTCTTCGTGCGCGCGCGTATCGACCGCGAGCGCGGCGAGATCGCGGGGGCGCTGCTCGTGCACGCGCGGGTCGGCGCCGGCGAGCGGAGCGTGCGCTTGTGGGTCTACGCGGACCGACTCGCGGTCGCTCCGAGCGGGATGGACGAGCAGACCTTTCGGTGGATCTATCCGGGGGAGCGCGACCTCGGGCGGGCGTTGGTCGAGCAGGTGCGCGTCGACGGGCAGCCCGTGACGCCGCGCGTCCTCCGGGGCGCGGCGGGGAGCGATGCGGCGCTGGACGCGCGTGGCGCGATGCTCGAGGTGCCGATCGACGCGGGCCCGGCGCGCGTCGTGGAGCTTCGGCTGCGCTTTCGCGTGACGGTGCCGCGCCGCTTCGGGCGCCTCGGGCGCGTCGACGACGTGCTCGCGCTCGCGGCGCCTTGGTACCCGATCGTCGTCACCGAGGACGCGTGGGACTTCCGCGTGCCGCAGCGGGTCGAGGTCGAGGTGATGGACGGCAGCGACGTC
>CAIUAC010000075.1 GCA_903896985.1 uncultured Sandaracinus sp. | reverse complement strand
TCCTCGCCCCAGCTCGACAGCGCCTCGAGCACGTCGGGCGCGAGGGCGTCTTCGGCGATCAGCGCGACCACTCCGGCGAGCGCTTGCAGATCGCGCGACAGGGAGGCCAAGCGCGCCGCGGCCACCCGCACCTCGCGCGGGCGAGCCTCTGCGAGCGCGCGTCGCACCGCCGCTCGCGCGGGCTCTGGCGCCGCCGCAGCGTGCGCGACGAGCGCCGTGACGAGTCCGGGCTCCTCCGCGACCAGCCGCGACAGCGCGAGGAGCGCGGTGTCGATCAGCGCTTGGCTCGACTCGAGGCACGCCTCGACGAGCGGCCCGACCGCGCCCGCCGCCCGCGACCGGCCGAGGGACGCCAGCACCACGCGCCGCAGGAGCCGCTCGTCGAGCAGCGGCTCGAGCTCCGCCCACGGCACCACGGCGCCGAGCCGATCGAGGCCGTCGAGCGCCGCGAGCCGCTGAAAGGGCTCGGTGGACGCGAGGCGCTTGCGCAAGGCGCGCTCGGCGATCGGCCCGCCGACCCGCGCGAGCGCGTCGAGCGCGGCCGCGACGACGTTCGGATCGTCGTCCTCCGAGGCCTCGGCCAGCATCCCGATCGCGGTCGCGCCGCGCGCCCCGCCGAGGGCCTCGATGAGGAATTTGCGGCTCGGTCCCTGCGACGTCGGGATCGCTGCGACGAGCGCGCCCTCGGCCGCCTCACCGAGCGCGTCGACGACCTCGAGCGCCGCGTTGCGGAGGCCGACGTTCTCGCCTTGAGCGATCGCGCCGACGAGCGCGGGCAGCATCCCCAGCCGCACGCCGACGAGCGCGGTCGTGCGCGCCGCCTCCTTTCGCACGCGCCAGTCCGCGTCGCCGAGCCCCTGAATCAGGTGCTCTGCCGAGCCCTCGGGCAGCGCCGCGGCGATCGCGACGAGGGCGAGCCTGCGTGTCTCCGCGTCGTCCGAGGCGAAGGCTCTCGCGAACTGCTCCGGCGTCATCCTGGGCCTCGCTCGCCGCCGCCGAGGTACGCGCGCGGGTCGATCGCCTCTGCCGCTGCCGCGATCCGGTCGACGTCGATGACGAACACGAGCGAGCCCTCGTGCGAGTGCACGGCGCTGATGCCGCGCGCCGCGTCTCCGACGCCCACCTCCGGAAGCTGACGCGTGCTGTCCTCGCCGGCGCCGAAGACCTCGGTGACGGCGTCGACCACGAGGCCCGCCGAGCGCTTGCCGACGCGCACGATGATCCACTTCGTCCGCCGCGTCGGGGCCTCCGACGGCATCCCGAAGCGGCGGCGTAGATCGAGGATCGGCACGACCTCGCCGCGGTGATCGGCGACGCCGATCACGACGGGCGGAGCGTGCGGCAGCGCCACGATCTCTTGTGGATTGACGATCTCTCGCACGCGCAGGATGTCGACCGCGTAGCGGGTCTCGCCCACGACGAAGCCCACGAGGTTCTTCGTGCGGTCGGAGCGATTGCGCGAGGACGACGTCTGCATTCGCTCACCTCTTCAGGAGTGGACCGGGATCGAGCAGGATGAGCAGCGCCTCCTGCGGCACGACGCGCGCAGGTGCCCGCGTCGGCGTGGCTCGCGACGGCTGGGCGGCTCGGGCGAGCGCCCCCGCGCCCTTGAGCGCGCGCCCACTGCCCGCCTTTTGCGACTGCGCCCGCTGCGCGCCGGGTCGCCCGATCCCGAGGACGTAGTCGCTGAGATCGCCCTGCGCCGCGCCGGCGATCTCGATCTCCTCCGCGCGGAGTCGGTAGACCTGCAGCACCTCGTCGACGAGCAAGCCGAGCACCTCTTCGCCGGCGTCGACGAGCAGCACGCGCGCGTGCTTGGTCGGCTCCGCGGTCGGCATCCGCAGCCGCGTCCGCAGATCCAAGACGGTGGTCACGCGACCGCGCACCGAGACGATCCCGAGCACGTCCTTCGGCGCCCGCGGGACCTCCGTGATCGGCCCGAGCTTGAGGATCTCGCGCACGCTCGCGAGCGGCAGCGCGTACGCCTCGTCGGCCACGCGAAACGCGAGGAATTCACTGACGCCCTGCGTGCCCGCCCGCAGCCGCGCGGTGCGGTCGCGATGCGGCGCCCCCGGCACGATCGTGTCCCGACGAACCGGCGAGTCGCCGCTCACGAGACCGCTCCCAGTCGCTCGGCGCGCCCGCTGGTGACGCCGAGCACTTCTTCCATCAGCGCCGCCGCGTCGAGGACGAGCGCGACCTGCTGATCGCCGAGGTCCGTCGCGCCAGCGAAGCCCGGCAAGCCGCGCAGGCTCGGTCCGAGCGCCTTGATGACGATGTCCTGCTGCCCGACGAGCTGGTCGACGACGAAGCCCACGCGCCGCTGCCCGATCTGGGTGACGACCACATAACCGCGCCCCACGGGCCCCCTCGCCTGATGTCCGAAGTGCGCCGCGAGCCTGCAAAGCGGCAGCGTCGCGCCGCGCTGCGTGAGCACCTCGCGCCCCTCGACGGTGCGCACCGCCTTGGCGTCGAAGAGCAGCGCCTCTTGCACGGACGAGAGCGAGAGCGCGTACGTGCGCCCCGCGACGCGCACGACGAGCGCGCTGATGATCGCGAGCGTGATCGGCAGCGTGATCGTGAACTTGGTGCCGATCCCCTGCTCGCTCGTGACGTCGACGACGCCGCCGAGGCGCGAGATGTTCGTCTTGACGACGTCCATGCCGACGCCGCGCCCGGAGAGGTCGGTGACCTCGTCGCGCGTGCTGAAGCCCGGGACGAAGATCAGGTTCATCGCCTCGCTGCGCGACATCTCCTTCGCCTGGTCCGCGGTGATCAGCCCGCGCTTGAGCCCGGTGTCGAGCAAGCGCTGGTGGTCCATCCCCGCGCCGTCGTCCTCGACCTCGATGAGGACGTGATTGCCCTTCTGATAGGCGTTGAGCGCGAGCGTGCCCGCCTTGGGCTTGCCCGCGAGCTCGCGGAGCTTGGCCGTCTCGATGCCGTGATCGATCGCGTTGCGGATCAGGTGCATCAGCGGGTCGCTGAGCTCCTCCACGATCAGCTTGTCGACCTCGGTCTCTGCGCCGGTCACGACGAGGCGCATCTCCTTGCTGTGGTCGCGCGCGACCTGCCGGATCACGCGCCCGAGCTTCTCGAAGACCTGCCCGAGCGGCACCATGCGGACGTCGAGGATGCCGTCCTGCAGGTCCTCGAGGTGGCGCTCGAAGCCGCGATGGATGCGGTGCAGCTCGGTCGCGAGCTGCCGCATATCCGGGCGCGCGCGCAGCTTGTCCGAGATGCGCGAGACCGCGGCGCGCACGATCGCGAGCTCGCCGACGACGTTCATCAGATGATCGAGCTTGCGGATGTCGACGCGGACCGTGCTCGCGACCGAGCGCAGCGTCAGCGCGTCGACGCCCGCTGCTGCGCTGCCGTCGCGCTCCCGCGCTGCGAGCCCGCTCGCGCCGCTCGACTTCGCGCTCAGCGAATTCTTCGCCGCGCCGAGGCTCGAGCCGCCCGACGCACCGCCCGCGGGCACCGATCCGCGCTGCGCAGCCGACGCGTCCCCGCGCGCCGCGCTCCCCGGGACACGCGGCGGGCGCGGCACCGACGGCTCCGAGTCGCTCGCTGGAGGCGGCGCAGCAGAGGCCT
>CAIUAC010000074.1 GCA_903896985.1 uncultured Sandaracinus sp. | reverse complement strand
TCGGCGGTGGCGAGATCGTCAGCGAGCCGCTTTATCGGGCGTTTCGCAAGCTCGGCGTCGTCGCAGAGGGCGACGCGCCCTGGGCACCCGGCGACGCGCACACCAACGGGATGCGCCTCGGCGAGGGCGCGGCGTACGTCGTCGTCGAGCGGCTCGACGAGGCGCGCGCGCGCGGCGCGAAGGTGCGCGCCCTGCTCGTCGGCTACGGCACCGCGTTCACCGCGCCCGAGAGCGAGGCGCTGATCGTGCACCCGTCGGTCGATGGCGTGACGCGCGCGCTCCGCGCCGCCGTGCGCGACGCCGGGCTCGCGCCCGAGGACATCGACGCGGTCGTCTGCGCGGCGAGCGGGCTCGACCGCTTCGACGCCGCGGAGCTCGTCGGCATCGGGCGCGCGCTGCACCCCGACGTGCTCTGCGTCGCACCGAAGTCGTACTACGGCGAGACCTTCGGCGCGGCGGGCGCGTTCGGGCTCGCGACCGCGCTCGCTTGGCTCGATGGCGCGCCCGTCGAGCCGGTGCTCTGCGGCAGGCGGCGCGAGCGACTCGAGCACATCATCGTCACCACGGTCGGTTTTTACGGCAACGTCTCGGCGGTCGTGCTGAAGCGTGCGCCCGTGTCTGCCCAGTCGAACGCCGGGCCTGTCATCGCAGAGAGTGCAACATGAGCTGGATTGATGAGAAGGCGCACCGCGAGCTCGCCCGTGTCCGCGAGTCCCGCGAGAAGCAGGTCTATCCGTACTTCCGTCCCTTCGAGACGGGCGGGCTGCACACGACGATCGGCGGCAAGCCCGTCCTCAATTTCAGCTCGAACGACTACCTCGGTCTGACCAATCATCCGAAGGTCAAAGAGGCCGCGAAGGCCGCGATCGACAAGTTCTCGACGGGGCTCTCGTCCTCGCGCGTGCAGGCGACGACGACGGCGCACGTCGAGCTCGAGGAGCGCCTCGCGCAGTACTTCGGCTTCGAAGAGGCGCTGATCTTCACGACTGGCTATCAAGCGATGGTCGGCACGATCGTCTCGCTCGCCGACGAGAACACGACGATCGTCCTCGATAACCTCTCTCACGCCTGCATCCTCGACGGCACCTTCATGGCCGCGGGCACGCCGACGCGTCAGCCCGAGGTGCGCTTCTTCAATCACAACTCCGTCAAGTCGCTCGAGCGAATCCTCAAGACGAAGGAGCGCAAGAACACCCTCGTCATGATCGAGGGCATCTACTCGCTCGACGGCGACATGGCGAAGCTCAACGAGATCCTCGAGGTCTGTGACCGCTACGACGCCGTCGTCATCTGCGACGACGCGCACGGCACTGGCACGCTCGGCACGCACGGGCGCGGGCTCGCGGAGCACCTCGGCGTCGAGGGCAGAGTGCCCGTCGTCGTCACCACGTTCTCGAAGACCTTCGGCGGGATCGGCGGCGTGCTGCTCGGCTCGAAGGAAGTCGTCGAGCACGTGAAGCACTTCGCGCGCTCGTTCCTCTTCTCGGCGTCCTTGCCCGTGCCGATCCTCGCGGCGGCCTCGACCATCCTCACGATGCTCGAAGAGGAAGGCCCCGCGCTCGTCGCGGAGCTTCAGGAGAAGGCGACGTACATGCGCGGTCGCCTGGTCGAGCTCGGCTTTCACCTCGGCATGAGCGACACGCACATCATGCCGGTGATGTGCCGCGATGAGCGCAAGGCGCTCTTCATGCACATCGCGCTCCTCGAGAGCGGCGTGATGATGGTGCCGATCACGTACCCCGGCGTGAAGAAGGGCGAAGAGCGCCTGCGCGTCAACGTCACTCGCGGGCATACGCGCGAGGACATGGACATGGCGCTCGACCTGCTCGACGCCTACGGCCAAGCGTTCTTCGTGCAGAGCGGCGAAGAGCTCGGCGAGATGGTCAACGACGGCTGATTCAGCTCCGCGCGGCGACGCCCGTTTGCGTTTCTTTGGTGGCCAAACGCCGCCGTGCGACCATTCCCGAATGGCGAAGATCGATCCGCGGGCCGATCCCGACTCCGAGCTTTCGACGAAGGAGGGCGACTTCTCCGTCGACCGGGTCGATGTGGGGAACATCGGGCCGGCCTCCCCGTCTTCGGTCGAGCAGGCGGCTGAAGCGGCGGCTACGGACGAGGGGCCCAAGCCCGTCCGGAAGATCACGAGCCAGGACCCACGCTACGAGCCGCTCGAGAAGCTCCTCGACAAGAACGACTGGAAGCAGATCTGCGACGACCTCGGGCCGATGGAGAGCGTCGGCACGCTCCCGCCGAACCTCGGCCTCGTCGCGGCGCTCGCGTCCCACGAGATGTCGAAGGACGGCGACCAGGCGGCCGTCGCCATCGCGATCCGCTGCATGGCCGGCGTGCTCGGCGTCGCTGAAGACAGCCCGATCGCGCGCGTGCTGGCGCGGCGCCTGCTGCGCAAGAACCCGGTGCGCTTCTCCGAGCGTAAGGCGCCACCGGCGCGCACTTCGTTCCTCATCGTGCTGCTGGCCCTGATCGTCGGCGGCGGCGTCGGCCTGCTCGCCGCGGGGATCAGCCTGGGCGACCTGCTGCGCTTGCTCCGCCTGCAGTAGGGCTTCGCGCCGCGCTGTCGGGGAGGGCTGCGCGGGCCCGGCCGAGCGCTGACGCGACCGCTTCGTCCTCAGCGCACGCAGCGCGCCCGGCTGGCGAAGTTGATGTTGCTGAAGCTGCGGCTGCCGCGCGGGTAATAGACACCCCAGCCGAGCGACGGCGAGCCGCTGACGGGCGACGAGGACCAGAACCAGCTCGGGGAGGGCTCCAGGTTGGCGCGGTTGTCGTAGACGAGGATGGCTTCGTCTTCCGACGGGAGCCGCCAGCCGCCCGGCAAACTCGCGCAGTACGCGATGGACTCCGCCTGGCTCTGCTCGTCGGGCGAGTAGCCGTACTGGATGATCAGGCCCGACGCGTCGCGCACGTCTGCTTCAGTACCGACCTCGGGCGCGCACGCCGCGAAGACGGACTGCAGGAGAACGCACGCCAGGCGAGCGACCTTGCTGTTCATCAAGAACCTCCCCGAACAGCGCTCAGTGGACCACCGCGGCGGCGAATATGCAACTAAGCCATCTATTTGCTGCGGAGTCGAAATTTGGGCGAGGGCGCAGGTGTCCGACGCAGCGCAACGCGCGCGCCGACTCAGGAGGTCGAGAGCGGCGGCGCCGCGCGGGCTACGAGCGTCGGGCGCGCGTCGTGGAGGTCACGGGCAGCCGAGCGCCGCGCGGCAGCGGCCGAGCGGCATGCCTGGGGTCAGCGCCTCGCAGCGCAGCCCCGCGCGGCAGAGCGCGTCCTCGACTCCGCACGGCTGCCCCTCGTCGCCGAGGCTCGCGCAGGCGCCGCCGACACACGCGCTCTGCTCGCAGACGAACTCGTACCCGGCGTGGCAAGGAGTGCCCGGCGGGAAGTACGCGCAGACGCCGCTGACACAGCCGCCTTCCGCGCAGGGCAGCGCGCCCGCGCCGGTGCCGCAGGGCTCGGCGAGGTGCGGGCGTGCCGCGCACTGCCCGCCCTCGCAGCCATAGTCCATGGGGCACTGCTCGAACGTGCGGCAGGCGCAGCCGACCCCGACCCGCCGCTCGCAGGTCGGGCTCGCCGCATAGCCACCGTCCGCAGCGCAGACGAGCCCGTAGCCGCAGCCCTCGCGATGACGGCGGGTGCGCGTGCTCCGTGCCTGCGCCTCGATCGGCACCGCCTGACAAGCTCGCGCTCTTCGGCGTCATGGGCCTCCTCTCCGTCGCTCGCAGGCTGCGCCGTCGGGCGTCGCGTCACTGAGCGGCCGGCGCTCAACAGTCACTGTCCGGGGCCGTTGGGCTGACGATTGAGCTGCGCGTGCGAAGTCACGCTCTCCTCCAGGGATTCGAGACCGTCGGAGCGTCTCTTCTCGGGCGTGTGTGCCGCGGTTCTATGGCAGAGGAACCTTGAAAACACAGCAGCCGAATTCCTCGCGCGCGGCCCGCGAACGACACGAGTTCGGCACTGCGGGGCGTAGGTGCGGGCTTCCCGCCGCGCGCCTCGGCGGGTATCTTCGCGCGATGCCGCGCCGCTCCATTTGTCTCTCCGTGGTGGTCGCCGCGCTCGTCCTCGGGGGTGCCTCGCGCGCGTCCGCGAACGGCGCGTATTCGCACGTACACATCACGCAGCTCGCGCTCGCGCAGCTCCCCCCCGGGGAGCTCGCGGACCTCTTCGCGGACCCTGAGATGGTCGCCGCGGTGGAGGCGGGCTCGATGTTCCCCGACTCGGGCTACGCGGCGAGCGATCCGTACGGCGAGATCGTGCACTGGGAGCCGTTCCTGCACGCGTACCTCGAGGACCTGCACGCGCGCTTCGCCGGCGACTACTCATCGCGCGAGGCGAAGCTGCGCATCGCCTTCATGCTGGGCTTCGCGGGGCACGCCTTCGTCGATCAGGTCTACGACACGACGCTCCTCGAGCGCGCCGCGGAGATGGGCGACCGCGAGATCCCGGACCTCTCCTACGATCAGGTCGCCGACTATTTCCTCACGATCGATCAGGGGATCCGCTTCACGGTGGACGATCCCTACGCGCCCTACGCGGACCTCCCCGCGATCATCGCGAACGGGCCCGACGCGCACGCGGTCACCGAGGCGGTTATCCGCGACGGCATGAGCCGAATGTCGTCCCTGACGCACGTGCAGAGTAACCCGCGCCTCGTGCAGAGCTGGTACCTCACGGCGTGGGAATACGGCCCTTTCCTCGGGACCCATTACTACGACGCGCGGGCCGTCGGCTCGGTGCCGTGGATGGGGGGGATGCTCGTGGACTATTGGCGCGTGCTCGCGGCGCGCGCGCACGAGACGGATGTTCCGAGCCGCGATCTGCTGTATCGCAGCGTGCCCGCGGACGGCGCGACGAACTGGAACGTCGACCTCAGCGACTCGCACGCCTGGGGGCGAATCTCGCTCTTCTTCGGCTACGCGGTCGATCGCGACGCGCTCGCCTCGGCGATCTCGCTGCGCGGCAGCGACGGAGTCGCGGTGCCGACGACGCTGGAGTCTGCGTACGGGAGCGTCGACTGCAGCCTGGTTCACGTCGTCCCGTCTGCGACGCTCGCGTACGACACGACGTACACGCTCGAGCTCGCGGCCGGCGCGACGACGCTCTTCGGCGAGGCGACGGACGCGCCGATCGCCTTCTCGTTCCGCACGCGCTGCGCGGCTGAGCGGCTGAGCGAGTGCCCCCCGCTGCCGGACCCGCTCGTCGTCGGACCCCGCCCCGAGCACGACGCGGGCGTCCCCAGGCTCGACGCGGGCACGCCGGCGCTCGACGCGGGACCGCACGCGGCTACGGGTGGCGGCGGGTGTAGCGTCTCGCACGGGGGCGTCGCGCTCGGAGGCGTCGCACACGGCACGCCTGCGTCGAGCGTGGGCTTCGCGCTCGGTGCGCTCGTCGCGTTCGGCGGCGTTCGGCGGCGACGCGCTCGGCGCTGAGCAGGCGAGCCGGGGATGGCGCGCGTCGTGTGCTCGCTGCGGCGGAGACGCGCGTCGGGCAAGCACGTGACTCGCACGCTCGCATGGATGGGCATGGAGGAAGTGCTCTACGCCCCACGGTCGCCCTGCATGATGTGCCAGGGTTTTAGATTCGCTAGACCCAGTTCACGAGGCGCATGAGCTGCTGCCCCCAGTCCTTCGGTGGCCTGCGCAGCAAGCACGCAGGGGAGCAGCAGCGCGAAGCTCCCCGCGTTGGTGCCCAGCAGCGGGAGGCAGCCGCGGCGCGCCCGCAGGTGCCCGTCGACGCGCCCGGGGCGACGTCGCAGCGCCCCCGCCTCAGCAGCTCGCGAGCGCGCCTCTCAGATCCTCGAGGAACATCTCCACTCGGTCCGCGTGCGTCCGGAAGGACAGCACGCACACGCGCAGCACGAACATCCCGCGCAGGACGGTCCCGGTGAGGAAGACGCGCTGCCGCCCGTTCACGCGCTTCTGCACGCGGCGGTTGAGCGCGTCGAGCGCCTTGCCCGTCACGCCGCGGGTCGGGCCGACGCGAAACGCGAAGAGCGAGAGCTGTGGCTCGGCGACGATCTCGACGTGCGGCATGGCGCGGACGGCCTCGCAGGCGCGCGCCGCGAGGTCGAGCTTCTCGTCGAGCGCGGCGCGAAACACGCCGGCCCCGTGCATCTTGAGGGGGAGCCAGACGCGCAGCCCACGGAAGTCCCGCGAGAGCTCGGGGCCGAGATCGCAGAAGTCGATGAAGTCGTCGTCGCGCTGCATCGGCGGCAGATAGCTCGCCTCCATGGCGTGAGCCCTGCGGAGCCTCTCGGCCGAGCGCACGACGAGCGCGCCGGTCCCGTAGGGGAGAAACAGGCTCTTGTGCGGGTCGAGCGCGATCGAGTCCGCGCGCTCGAGGCCGATCAAGGCGCGCTTGCCGCGCTCGGTGAGCGCGAAGAATCCGCCGTACGCGGCGTCGACGTGGAGCCAGAGCGCGTGTCGCGCCGCGAGGTCCGCGAGCCGCGGCAGATCGTCGATGGCGCCGGTGTTCGTCGTGCCGGCGCTCGCGACGATCAGGCAAGGTGCCCTGCCCGCGCGCGCGTCTGCCTCGATGCGCTCCGCGAGCGCGCCCACGTCCAGCCGGAACTCTGCGTCGGTCGGGAGGATGGCGAGCTGATCGCGGCGAAAGCCCGCGAAGCGCGCGGCCTTCGCGACCGAGTGGTGCGCTTGATCGGAGACGTAGATGACGCCCCTCGAGAAGTCCTCGCCGAGCAGGTTCTCGCGCGCCGTCACGATGGCGATCAGGTTGGACATCGAGCCGCCGGTGGTGAGCAGCCCTCCGGGCGCGGGGTCCCCTCCGTAGCCGACGAGCTCGCCGAACCAGCGGACGACGTTGCTCTCGAGCTGCGCGAGCCCCGGCGCCGCGACCCACACGCCGACGTAGCGGTTCACCGCGTTCGCGATGAGATCGGCGACGGCCGAGTGCAGGAGTCCGCCCCCGGGGATGTAGCCGAGGTAGCCCGGTGACGCGCTGTTGAAGGAGCGCGGCACGACGCGCCGCACGAGGCGGGTCACGAGCTGCGCGTAGTCCGTGCCAGCCTCCGGGAGCGACTCGCGGAGCGACCGCGCGAGCGCCTTGCCGCCGCCGGTGGCGTGCAGCGTCTGCGTGGGCAGGGTCGCGACGTGGCGCACGATCTCTTCGGTCGCGTGCGCGACCATCGCGCGGAAGTCGTCTGCGGAGAGCTCGAGCGGCGAGTCCGGCCGACCACTGCCGCGCGGCGCAGACTTCGGAGTGATCATGCGCCCGAGCCTATCGCGCTCCGCGAGGGCGACTGCCCGCATTCTCGTCGAGGCGTGGTCTACTGGAGCGCTGCCGCAGAAAGACGCTGGCTCCTACACGCATTCGAGAAGAAGCCGCAGCAGACGCCACCGTCCCCCGCCCTACCGCGCCCTCCGCGCCGCCACCAGCTCACTGCGCGTCATCGGCGGGATTCTGCGTCGCGACGACCACGCCGACGCCGAACGCGCGCGCCTGCTTCATCAGCGCCACGATGGGCCGCTTGGTCGGCGGGTTCGCGGGGTGCGGCGGCGAGCACGCTAGGCAGCGGAGCGCGCCTTGGCGAGCGTCGAGCGTCGATTGCGCGGTCCACGTCCTCCCGGCGAACTCGACCCCCTCCAAACCGCCGTCAGCGCCGATCCCTGGAACTCGACCCCCTCCAAACCGCCGCCAGCGGCGATTTCTGGAACTCGATCCCCTCCGGAGTCGCCGTCAGCGGCGATTTCTGGAACTCGAACCCCTCGAAATCGCCGCCAGCGGCGACTTGGTGAACTCGACCCCCTGCAAATCGGCGTCCGCGCCGCCCGGCGGTGCTTGCGCTTGCTCGAGGTCTCTGGCTGGGAGGGCGTCGCGGAGGAGAGCCGCGGTGTCCGCCCGAAGCTCTGGCTCGACGACGGCACCGGCGCGCTCTGGCTGCGCAAGAGTCCTCGCGAGCGCTCGCCGTTCGAGCCTTCCATCGAGCGCCTCGCGCTCACGACGAGCGCTACGACCCCGACCGTCACGAGCTGCACACGCTGACGCGGGTCCACGCGGCGCTGCTCGCGCACGATCCCGCAGGCGGGATGTGGCGAGACTTCCTGCGCTTGTGCGCGTTTGACGCCTGCATCGGCAACGGCGACCGCCATCAAGGCAACTGGAGCCTGGCGATCGGGCCGCGCGGGGCGCGCCTCGCTCCCCTGTATGACCCGGCAGCGTGTCTTGGGTCGGAGCTTCAGACCGCGCACGCGCTCGTGACGAAGCCGACCCCCGCGAGCGTCGAGCGGTACGTGAGAGGCTGCCCCAGCGGCTTCGGCGATGGAGTCCGCCGCATCCCGCAGGAGGACGCGCTCCAACAGCTCCGCCGGTTCCCCGAGGGGCGCGCCCTCGCGTCAGAGGTGACCGCCGCCGTGCGTCTCGTCGTGGAGGGCCCTCTCGACAGCCACCTGGAAGCGTCGCCTGTCGGTTGGTACTCTCCAGGCCATCGGCGCCTCGCGGTGCCGCTGCTGCGCGCACGGACGAGAAGAATGGCGCAGCTCCTGTGACGATCGACCGCCTGCAAGTCCTCTGGATCGACGGCGACCGGCGCGAGCGGCATCGCATCGGGCGGCTGAGCCGCGCGGTCGGGGTCTACACGTTCGTCTACGGGGACGTCACCGAGGCGATGGCGCACGGCTTCCTGCCGCCGCCGGAGTTTCCCGACCTGACGAAGACCTACACCGCCGCGAGGCTCTTCTCGACGTTCGCGGACCGGGTGCCCTCGAAGAGGCGGCCTGACCGGCTGCGCATCCTCGGAGCGCTCGGCCTCGACGCGACCGCCGACGAGTTCGACATCCTCGCGCGGAGCGGGGGCATCCTCGCTACCGACAGCCTCGAGCTCGCCGAGGACCGCGACGCGGGCGACGACCTCACCCACCCACTCGTCTTTCGTGTCGGAGGCGCGCGGCACTTTCCGCAGGCGCGCCCGCTCGAGATCGGTGAGGCGTTGGGTGTCGCGCGTGAGCCGACGGGCACCTAGGACGAGAGCGCCTCAGCAGCCGCCGTCGAGCGGCCTCGAGCCGCCCCAAAGGACGTCGCGCGCGCTCGAGCAGCCGATGGGGGGACACTTCGTTACGTCAGAGCGGCGCGGCCCCCGTGCGCGCCTCAGGACACGCGCCCGACTTTGGACAGACCCTCCGCGCTCGCGGCGCGTCGCAGGCTCCGTGACTCGCCTCCTGACCTCACGCGCCCTGCCTCTCGCGCTCTCGCTCGCCGTCCTCGCGCTGCCGCTCGTCGCGCGCGCGCAGGACGCCGGCGCAGCGCACCCCCGGCGCGTCGAGGTGACGTTCCTGCTGCAGCCGAGCGCCGCCGCCGTGCTCGTCTCGGAGCACGCGGTGTGGGCGCCGCTGCTCCCGGGGCAGCCGCTCTCCGTGTGCGCGCCGGGGCAGCGCTGCGTGCCCGTCACGAGCGCGGAGACGTGCGCTCCGCCGCAGTGCCCTGGCTCGGGCACTCTGCTCGTCACGCGCGCCTCGATTCGCGAGGACGCGAGCGACTTCCCCGAGTCGCTCGATGACTGGAAGGCGGAGGTCGCGGCGATGCGCCTCGATCCGCTGCTCGCGCCGCTGCTCGCCTCGTACATCGGCACGCACCCCGACGATCACGAGCCTGAGCCGGTGCTCTGGATGGACCCGAACGACGACGAGGAGCTCAGCTACGAATTCCGCGCGGGGATGCTCGCGGGCGGGCTCGCGATCGAGGGCGCCGGGTATTGGGGCGCCGAGTTCATGGCGGCGCTGCGCTACTCGTTTCACGGCGACGACGAGGAGGACTACGATGGCGGGCTCTCGGTC
>CAIUAC010000073.1 GCA_903896985.1 uncultured Sandaracinus sp. | reverse complement strand
GCGGGTAGAGCTCCGGCGTCGAGCCGACGCCGAGCACCTCGGCGAAGTGCCGGCGAAACAAGCGCTCGCAGCGAAACACATGATAGGTGTCGCTGACGACGAGGATGCGCCGCGCGCGCACCGCCGCTGCCGCGAAGCGCGCGTTCTCGGCCGTCGTCGTCGAGCGCTCTTCGCGCACGATCGCGGACTCCGGCACGCCGAGCGAGCGCGCGAGCGCCGCCGAGACGACCGCCTCCGCCGGCGGGTTCACGCCGACGCCGCCCGTGAAGACGAGCAGCGGCGCGCGCCCTGCCCGCCACAGCTCCACCGCCCTGCGCACGCGCCGCTCGAGCGCGGGGCTCGGGCGCCCGTCGGGCATCACCTTGCAGCCCGCGACGACGATCGCGTCCCAGGTCCCGCTCACGGGCGCTGCGCGCTGTCCGTAGACATCGAGCGACAGCGCCGCGAGCGCCCAGCCGAGCAGCAACAGACCCACCGCGCCTGCGAGCATTCGTCTTCGCTTGCCGGCGCGGTTCACTGCACGCGACGACTACGGCTTGCGAGGCGCGGGCGCGCGGGGCGACGCGAAGCCACCCGGCGGCGTGTTCGTCGGGACGCCCTGCGGCGGGCGCTGCGACACCGGGCGCGGGACGCTCGGCGTCGGCGTCGGCGAGTCGAACTTCTCGCGCAGCAGCTTCGGCACATCGATGCCCGTCGCCGCGCGCAGCTGCTCGCTCGCGCCGAGGAGCTTCGACGCGAGCGGCGCGCTGCCGTCCTGTCCGCTCGGGCTCGGCCCGATGATCGTGAGGCGGTCGACGCGCAGCGCGCTGAGCGGCACCGTCAGCCGCCCGAGGAGCGGGATCAGCTTCTGCATCAGGAGCACATCGCGCCCCGCCGGACCGCTCAGCTGATACTGCTTCGCGAGGCTGGCGAGCACGCTCGCCGTCGCGCGCCCTTGCTCGATGATCAGCGCCGCGGCGCCCTTCGCCGCCTCCTCCGCGAAGCGCCGCTGCGCCTCGGCGGGCTGCACGACCTCCGCGAGGAGCTGCAGCTTCACCTGCTCGATGCGCGCGAGCTGAAGCTGCGCCTCCGCCTGCGCCTGCGCGATGTTGGCCTGCACCTCGGCGCGCTGCTCGGCGATCATCGCCTCTCGGCGCGACTGCGCGTCGACGATGCGGCGGTTGTTCCGCTGGTTGGCGACCGCGATCTGCGCCTCGAGCTTGGAGATCTCGGCGTTCATCGTGTTCTGCCACTTCTGCTCGGCGGTCTGCGCCTGCGCGTCCGCCTCGGCGACGACCGCCGAGAGCCGCACCTTCGCGCTCCGCATACGCCCGATCGAGCTGAGGTAGCCGACCTCGTCCGTCACCTGCTGGATCTTCAAGGTGTCGAGCACGAGCCCGAGCTTCGAGAGGTCCTGCTCCGCCTCATCCGTCAGCTTGCTGGCGAAGGCTTCCTTGTCGGTGTTGACCTGCTCGGGCGTCAGCGTCGCGAGCACGCCGCGGAGGTTGCCCTCGAGCGTCTGCTGCGCGACCTGCATGATCTGCGCGCGCGTGTAGCCGAGGAAGCGCTGCAGCGTGTTGTGGATCAGCGGCTCTTCGCCGGGGACCTTGATGTTCGCGACGCCCTGCACCGTCAGCGGGATGCCGCCCTTCGAGTACGCGCCGCGGATCGCGAGCTCGATCGTCATGTTGGTGAGGTCCATGCGATCGACGACCTCGAGCAGCGGCACGCGCAGCGTGCGACCGCCCTTGACGATGCGATAGCCGACCTCGCCCTGCGCGCTCATGCGCGTGCGACCCGAGAAGATCAGCACCTCGTTGGGCTGACAGACGTAGAGCACGTTCTTCACGACCAAGAGGATCGTGAGGAAGCAGACGGCCGCGATCGAGATCAGCGCGACGAGGGCTCCCATCACGCACCTCCCTTCGCCGCGAGGGCTCTGCTGCCGTCGGCGTCGAGGATCGCCGTGACGTCGACGCCCGTCGTGTCGCGGAGCGCGTGCAGCACCGCGGCGACCATCTGCGGGTAGCTCGCCGCGTAGCTCGCGAGCCCGCGTCCGTCGCCCTGGTCGATCACGTTGACCTCTCCGACGTTGAGGCCGCTCATCTGCGAGACGACCGTGCCGACGATCTCATCGAGGTGCTGGATCACGTACAGCTCCTTCGCCTTGTCGCCCATGGTGATCCAGGCGTCGCTCATCGCGCGGAGCACCTCGACCTGCGCGGCGCCGTTCTCGAGCGTCGGCGCGGCCTCGCCCTTCGCGAGGATCGTGCGCGCCTGCCGGTCGATCTCCGCGGGGATGATCACGTCGGCCATCAGGCGCCGCTGCTCGAGCTCGTTGCGGATCGCCTGCAGGTCCTTCTCGGCCTCGGCGCGCGCGGTCTTGGCGGCGGCCTCGGCCTCACGCTCGACGGCCGTCGCGTTGCCGTCGAGCTCCGCCATGATGCGGCGGACCTCGTTGCGCTTCTGCGCGACGGCCGTCTCGCCGATCTCCTTGGCGACCTCGGCGCGGCGCTGCGACGTCGCCTGCGCCTGCGCCGTCTCTTGCATCGCTTGGTTCTCGGAGTTCTCCGCGTCGCGGAGCGCCCCGGCGATGCGCGGGCGGCCGAGCGAGTCGAGGTAGCCCGTCTCGTCGGCGACGTTCTGGATCTTCAGCGTGTCGAGCTGCAGCCCGAGCTTGTCGAAGTCCGCCTCCGCCGCGTGCGCGAGGTTCTCCGCGAACTTGAGGCGGTCCTCGTTGACCTCCTCCGGCGTCATGCGCGCGAGCACCTCACGGAGCGCGCCCTCGAGCGTCTGCTGCGCGACGACCTGAATCTCCCCCGTCGAGCGGCCGAGGAAGCGCTCGATCGCGTTCGGCAGCAGGCGCTCGTCGCCGTTGATCTTCACGTTCGCGATCGCGTGGATCTGCAGCGGGATATTCCCCATCGAGTACGCGTTCTGCACGACGACGTCGATCGGCACGAGGCGCATATCCATCGAGTCGACGCGCTCGAGCACCGGGATGCGGAACGCGCGGCGTCCCTGCGTCACGATGCGATAGCCGAGCTTGGTGCCGTCGGGCGCCTCGTAGCTCTTGCCGCTGAAGATCAGCGCCTCGTTCGGTCGCGCGATGTAGAGGAACTGCCGCACGACCCAGACGAGGAAGAGGATGCCGACGGCGACGCCGACGGCGACCGCGACGACGAGCCAGAGCGTCTGCTCGGCGCCGATGAACGAGGCGAGCCCGCCCGCGCTCTGCGGGACCTCGGGCGTTCCATACTGTGGAAACGGCTGTGACATGGGCTCCCCTTGCTATCTTTCGAGGCGCGCAACTCGCGCCGTCGTGCCATCCATCTCGACGATCAGCACTTCGTCTTTGATCGCGAACGGGACCTCGTCGTCGGACGTCGCGAGCACGTCGATCATCGAGCCCTTGAGCGTCAGCCGCACCTTGCCGAGCAGCCCCTTGCCGGCGGGCACGAGCACGACGGCGGTCTTGCCGATGTAGTCCGCGGACGAGGACGCGCTGTTCGTCTCCTTGCCCGAGAGCTGCTTGACGATCAGCGACGCGCCGAACCCCGCCCCGAAGCCCATCACGAGCGCGGCGAGCGCCGACACCGGCCAGGGCGCGAGCTCGAGCGTCGTGAAGACGATGCCGGTCAGCCCGAAGAACGCGAGGAAGAACGTCCAGAAGCGCAGCGACACGAGCATCGCGAGGGCGCCGCCGAGCGCGCCGGGCGCGTGATCCTCCGCGCCCGCGTGCCCCGCGCCGTCGGCGTGCGC
>CAIUAC010000072.1 GCA_903896985.1 uncultured Sandaracinus sp. | reverse complement strand
ATGGCCGGGCGAGCGCGGACGGCAGCGTCGTAGGGAATGCGCGAGGCGAGCGCCTCCGCCTTCGCGAGCGCGTCGTCGTCGTAGAGCACGCCGGTGAACAGCGCCGGCAGCGCGCAGAGGATCGGCGTCTGCTGCGCGTCGACCGAGCGCAGCTCGAGCGTCCGCTTGAGTCGCACCTCGGGGAAGAGCGTGTTGAGGTGCGTCTCCCAGTCCGCCTGCGTCGCGCGCGCGCCCTCGAAGCCATCGCGCAGGAACGTGCGGAACGTGTGCGTCGTCGCCCGCTTCGCCTTGCCGTCGCGCTTGACGACGAACATCGGGATGTCGAGCGCCCAGTCGATGTAGTCCTCGATCTTCGCGTCGTCGCGCCACGCGAACGGCAGCAGCCCGGCGCGGTCGTTGTCCACGTCGAGCCAGACGGCGGCGCGGTGCGAGCGCTCGCCCGTCGCGCGGCCCTCGACGAAGGGGCTGTTCGCGAACATCGCCTGCAGCACCGGCGACAGGATCAGCGACACGCGCAGCTTGCGAACGGCGTCGTCGGTCGACGCGTAGTCGTAGTTCGCCTGCACGGTCGACGTGCGCTGCATCATGTCGACGGCGTATTGGCCGCGCGTCGGCAGGTAGGCGCGCATGATCGGGTAGCGGGGCTTCTGCACCCAGGGCAGCTCGTCGAGCTTCGCGAACGGGTGAAAGCCGATCCCGAGCCAGGTGATCCCAAACTCCGTCGAGATGTCCCGCAGCTCCGCCATATGCCCGCGGAACTCGGAGCAGGTCTGGTGCACCGTCGCGTGCGGCGCGCCCGAGAGCTCGAGCTGCCCGCCCGGCTCGAGCGTGATCGACGCGTTCGCGCGATGGAGCGCGATGATGGGATCGCCCGCGTTTTCTGGCTGATCCGGGGTCCAGCCGTGTCGGGCGACGAGCTCGCGCAGCACCGCCGCGACCCCGCGATTGCCGTCGAAGGGGATCGGGTCGCCGCTCGCGACGTAGACGCCGAACTTCTCGGCCTCCGTGCCGACGCGCCACTGCTCCCGCGGCTTCTGCGCTGCGTGGTAGGGGGCGAGGAGGTCGTCTGGCCCGGCGATCGGGCGGTCGTTCACGGGATCGGGCAAAGGTAGGCGGCTCCGGAAAAGGCGTGGGGGGAACGACTCGAACGCGCAATCGGTCGCGGGACAGGGGCGGACGTTACCACCTCGTGGCCCTCGCCCGGTATCTCCTCGACGCCCGGCGCCCTCGCTCGGGTGCTGGTGAAGGCTCCGCCTCAGGGCGAGTGGCCGCTGGCCGCTGACGCTCGTCGCGGCAGCTCGCGCCCGTCCTAGGGCTGACTCGCCTCGGAGCCACTGCAGTTCCGCAGCGACAAGGGGTTGTAGGCGCACACGGCGTTGCAGGCGCCGTAGCAGTCCGCGCACGAATACTGGCCGCTGACGGCGCAGTACGTGCCGAACACGGGGTCGGTGAAGCCACCCGAGTTCGCGCAGGACCAGTCGCCGGGCGGCGTGTAGCCGTAGGCGACCGGCACCGTCGTGCAGACCGTCGCGGCGAGCTTCCACGCGCGGCAGATGATGCTGTCGCCGGCGTTGTACGGATAGCTGCCGCCGAGGTTCGTCGCGGCCGTCGTGTTGTAGCTCGTGATGACGCACCCGGAGATCAGCGGGTCGGGATAGCCGTGGTAGAGCGCCGCGCCCGACGGGAACGTGCGACCGCCCCACATGACGCGGACCGCGCCCTGTCCAGCGGCTTCCGAGCCACCGCCGCCGCCATACGCGCCGCCCGCGCCCGCGACGCCCGCCGCACCGCTCGAGCCGCCACCGCCCGGGACGCCCTGCCCACCGCAGCTGCAGACGCCTGCACCCGCCGCGCCGCTCGTGCCGACGCCGAGGAGCCCGACGCCGCCACCACCGCCACCGAAGCCCCCGCCACAGTTCGCGGGGTCGCTGCCACCGCCACCGCCACCGCCACCGCCGCCCGTACCCGCCGTCGAGTTCGTCGGGCAAGCCGAGCCCGACGCGTCGCCGCCTCGTCCGCCGGCACCCGTGTAGCCCGCCGCGCCGCCCGCGCCCGCGTGATACGGCGCGCCGCCGCCGTAAAAATCCCCGCCCGCTCCGCCGCTGAAGCACGTGCCTCCCGCGCCGCTGCCGCCGGTGCCGCCCGTCGCGCTCGTCGTCCCCGAGCCGCCTGAAGCGATGAGCGTGCCGTTGAAGCTCGACGCGCCGCCGCTCGTACCTGAGGTGCCCGCAGCGCCGACGATGACGCTGATCGACGTGCCCGGGACCACGGAGATGTTGTTCAGGTAGCAGAGCCCGCCGCCGCCCCCGCCGCCAATGTTGCCGTAGCCGCTGCTGCCCGCACCGCCGCCGCCGACGACGACGACGCTGACCTGCGTCACCCCCGCGGGGACCGTGAACGTGTTCGAGCCGACGGTCGTGAAGGTCGCCTCTCCGGAGGGCGCCGCACAGCCCTCGTCCACCACCCCGTTGCAGTTGTCGTCGAGGCTGTTGCAGACCTCCGCCGAGGGGCTCCCGGCGATCGCGTTGCACGCCGTCGTCGCGCCCGAGCAGGCGACGTTCCCCGTGCGCAGGCACGCGCCGACTCCCGCGCTGCACGCCGCACCGGTCGACTGACAGACGCCCGCGCAGTTCGATTGGCCAGCCGCGCAGACGCAGGACCCCGCGCCGTCGCACATGCCCCCGACGACGCTCGCGCACGCCGTGCCGAAGACGCTGCTGCCCGCGAGGTTACACACCGACGCGCCCGAGGCGCACGCGGTCAGGCCGGTGCGGCACTCGGTCGTCGGCGTGCACGCTGCCGACGCGATGTTGTCGACGATGCCATCGCAGTTGTCGTCGAGGCCATTGCACGTCTCCGTCCTCGAGACACAACCGCCGTCGACCCGACCGCCATCGACCCGACCGCCGTCCGTGGCCATCCCGAGGTCGACCCGGCCCAGGTCAGCCCCGCCGCCATCCGCGGTGCCGAGATCGACCGCTCCGCCATCGACGCCGCCGAGATCGACCGCTCCGCCATCGACGCTGCCGAGGTCGACCGCTCCGCCATCGACGCTGCCGAGGTCGATGGGGCCGAGGTCGAGCCCGCCGCCGTCGCTGTCCCCGAGGTCGAGTCCACCCCCATCGGAGTGGCTCGGGCGACGTACGCCCCCGCTGGCACAGGCCGAGAGCATGACGACGAGAACCGAGGTGAGCACGAGCACGGAGCGAAAGCGCATGAAGATCTCCACAAAGAGCCAGGAGGCAGCGAGTCAGCGGACGAGCGCCAGCCTAGCATCCCGGCGGCTCGAATTTGCCCCCCAACCCTGCCCCAAGGCGGCGAACTTCCGCGCGCGCACGACGACGCCGAGCGCGCCCCGCCAAGGCGGAGCGCACCCCCGCCAGCTACACGCCGAGCTTCTTCGCGACCTCGACCACGACGCCCGTGTTCGCCAGGTGCGCGACCTGCGAGAGGAGGAACTCACGCACGGACTGCTCGAGGTCCTCGAGCTCCCCGCCGCTCACTCCGAGCGCCGCCGCGTACGCGCCGACGAGCGCCTTCTCGCCGCTGCCGTACTTCCCGTCGGCATAGCCCATGAGGAGGCACGACTTCACGAAGAGCTTGGCGGCCTCGCCCTTGAACGCGCCCGCGACCACCTCTGGCTCGACCGGCGGGGCCGACTCCGTCAGGCGCGCGCTCGGGTCGGCGACCGCGTCGCCGTAGAACCCCTTGATCAGCGCGAGCTCCCGCTCGTGCACGCCGCCCTCACACTGCGCCACGGCCAGCATCGCGCGCGCGAGCAGCTGCGCCTGTACTTCGTCCAGCTCTACTTCGGCGAAAAACTCCATCGCGGGGCTCCTTCTGTTCGGTGGTCGTCTAACGTCGATTACCGACGGTGCTCTTGAGCACCATCATTCGATGTTGCAGCTCGTCTGCGCTCATCTCTGCGTACTTCTTGGGGAGCATGCGCCGATTCGAGGCCTCGAATACCGCGAGCAGCTCCATGTACTCGAGCATCTCGACGTCCCTGCTAGGCAGATAGTCGTGAATGGCATTCACCATCTGCTCGCTGCCGACGATCTCTCCTTGGGCGTAGTCGTTGGCGAGCAGCGCCACCGCCTCGAGCTCGGCGTTCGAATAGCCGACCAGCTTGGCGCTCGTCGTCTCGCGATCCCGCGGAAACTCGACCGTCGTCTGGATACGGTTCTTCTTGAACTGCGCCACCAACACGGCCTCGACCGCCTCCGGCTCTTGCGGATAGAGGAACGGGATCTTCCGGTCGAGTCGCCCCGCGCGCTTGATGTCCACGTCGAGCTTGTCGGGGCGATTCGTCATCAAGATGAAGAGCACCCGCCCGCGATTGCGGGTGTCGCTCATGAACTCCTTGATTCGCCCGATCACGCGCGAGCCAGTGCCGCCATCCCCGTCGCCGTCCCCGTTGCCGAACGCGCGGTCACCCTCGTCGATGATCAGGATGACCTGCCCGATAGCCTGAACGACCGTCAGAATTCGCTCGAGGTTCCCCTCGGTCGCGCCGACCCACTTGCTCCGAAAATTCTTGAATTTGATGGCCGTCAGGCCCGTCTCGTTCGCAAACGCCTCGGCGACGTACGTCTTGCCCGTGCCCATCGGGCCCGTGAAGAGCAGCCCCATCGGGCAGCGCGCCGTGCGCCCCTCGCGGATGTGCCCCGCGATGGCGAGGAGCTCGTCCTTCACCTCGTCGATGCCGCCGACGACCGAGAAGTCGTGGGACGACTCCACGAACTCGATCAGCCCAAAGCACTCGCGTTCGATGATCTCCCGCTTACGCTTGAAGATCAGCCGCAGGATCTCGTCGCGCCCGTCGTCGACAGCCGCCGTCGAGCGCTCCGGGGCCACGAGCGCGCGAATCTCGTCTTGGCTCATGCCCTTCGTGAGATCCGCGAGCTTGGCCGCCCGCTCCTTCGCGTTCGGCGCCCCGCCGAGCAGGCCGACGATGAAGCTCTCGCGCTCCGCCGGATCGACCGTCCCGCCCGTCGCGGGCTCGAGGATCGCCTTGATCTGCACGCCCTTGAGGCCGGCGGTCGCCGTCGTGAGCTTCTCCTGCCACTGCGCGTCGAACTTCGGCACGAGCTTCTCGATGAGGCGCTTGCGCTCCGCCGCGTTCGGCATCTCGATCTTCACCGCGGCCATGCGCGGGTTCGACACGAGCTTCGGATTCAACTCCGAGAGATTCTCTGCGATCAAGATGACGACGTTGTCGCTCCGCTCGAGCATCGACGACATCGACCAACGATGCAGCGCAATGACGCTCTGTCGGTCTGCGTCCGACGAGAAGTTGGCGTCGCCCGCGGGGACGATCATCTCGGCATATTCGAGGATCACGGCGACTCGGTCCCGCGTGAGCAGCACCTGCTCGAGCGCTGGCAGCACCTTCTCCGCGCCCTTTTGGAGCAGTAGCTCGTCGAGGCCGGCGACGTCGGTCTTGCGCTTGGCGAAGCGCACTCCGCTCGACAGGTTGTACTGCAGGATCAGGTCCTTGCTCGGCGCGAGCAGCACCCGCCCGAGAAACTCGCTGACTCCGTAGAACTCGCCGTCGTAGAGCACGAGATCGTGCACGTTCCCGTGCAACACGAACTGCGAGGCCTCGCCCTGAACGTAGCGGCGTCGAAGCTCTTCGGCCCAAGCGGGGAGGGTCTGAACAGTCGTCATGCGGGCTCCAGTAGAACTTCCGTTTCGCGCGCGGTCGTGCGCACGGCCTCGACTCCGTCGATCAACTCATCGAGCTGTCCGCCGAACTCGCCAGGCGAGCGCATCGTCACGATCTGATCGGCGAGCAGGCGAAAGGTGTTCTCGATCAGCTCGAGCTGCCCATGCGCCTGCGAGAACGACTGCCGAAGCTCCGCGAGCATCGCCTTGCGCTTCTGCAGCACTGCGAGGTTCTTCTGCGCGAGGCCCCGGTCCTCCGGGGTGCCCTTCGTGACGATATCGGTATAGCGGCGCATCTCCGCCTCGAGGTCGGCGAGATCGGAGTTCTGCAAATAGGCTTGATAGCGATAGGTCGACAGCAGGAGGTCGGCAAACGAGCGCCTGAGTTGGTCGAGCTTGCGGAGCTCGCCGTGCAGCATATCGCTCGCCAGGGCGCGATTCTCTCCACAGAGGCGCAGAATCTCCTCGTGCTTGGCCTCGAGCGCGCGGACTCGGTCGGCGTCCGCCTCCGGCAGCGCGGCGAGCGTACGGTCTCGTTCCTCGGTCGCCGCTGCCGCGAGCTTCTCCGCGTGCACCTTGTCGAACACGACCTTACGCAGCACCCGCGAGTCCGGAGCGAAGACCATCCACAACACCTCCGCGCCCGCGCCGGCCACGGCGAGCCACCAGTTCTGCGTGAGCAGCGCGGTCGTCGCTACGCCACCCATCAACGTGTAGTTGTAGATGTTGTGAAACGCGTAGCTGAAGTACGGAACGCGCTCCTTGTCGCCCTTGTTGGCTTCGTCCGCCATCGGGCTCACCCCACTCGCACACTCGACAGCTCTCCGTGCAGGAGTTCCATCAAGTGACTCTCTACCTCGCGGAACTGCGGCGTCTGCTTGAGCTTGATGCTCCGGTCGGCGAAGATCGGCACGTCCACTCGCTCGCGAATCTGCGCAGGGCGCGACGAGAGCACGTAGACGGTATCCGCGAGATACACCGCCTCCGAGACGTCGTGCGTGACGAAGAGGATCGTGTTGTCCGCGACGCGCGAGATGTCGAGGAGCCGGCTCTGCATATCCCAGCGAGTCTGCGGATCGAGCGCACCGAACGGCTCATCCATCAAGATCAGGCGCGGGCGGTTCACGATGGTGCGCGCGATCGCGACGCGCTGCTTCATGCCGCCCGATAGCTCCTTTGGATAGCGCTTGCCGAAGTCCGCGAGACCGACCTGTTTCAGCGCCTCTTTCGCGCGCGTCTCGCGCTCGTCCTTCGGCACGCCGGCGAGGCGCATCCCGTATTCGACGTTCCCTTGGACCGTGAGCCAGGCGAACGACGTGTACGTCTGAAAGACCATCGCGCGGTCGCCGCTCGTGCCCTCCACGACCTTGCCGTCGTTGAGGACGCGGCCCTTGGTCGGGAGGTGCAGCCCCGCGACGCACTTCAGCACGGTGGACTTACCGCAGCCCGACGGACCGAGGAACACCACGATCTCGCCCACGCCGGGCTTGTCCTCGATGCGAAGGCTCATGTCGCGCACGGCCTCCACGCTGTCGCCGCTGCGCGTCGTGTAGGTGACCGAGACGTGGTCGAGCTCGAGCTTGGGGACGTTGGGAGAGCTCGTAGGAACGGTGGTCTCAGGCATCGCCCGTCTCCCGCCAGCGAAAGAGGATCGCGTTGACGCCCCGCAGGAGCACGTCCGTGAGGAGGCCGACGCCGCCGATCACGAAGAGTCCAGCGAAGCTCCACGCGGGCTTGCTGTGCGAATACGCCAGCTGAATCAGATAGCCGAGCGAGGTGCCTGGGTTGATCGCCTCTGCGAGGATCACGTACGTCCAGGCGATGGCGTTCATCACGCGGAACGACTCGAAGATCTCAGGCATCGCCGCGGGGATGAGGACCGTGCGAATGACCGCCCAGCGCGAGGCGCCGAGCGTCAGCGCGGTGTCGACGTACTCCTGAGGTACGGCGCGAATGGCAGTGACGACGACGGGCAGGAGATAGACGAACACGCCGACGAAGAGGAACGCGATCTTCTCCCCCTCATCGATGCCGAACCACACGATGAGAAGGGGAATGAACGCCGAGATCGGCATGAAGCGCGCGGGCGCGAACACCGGATCGAAGAAGCGATTCACCGGCTCGAACGCGCCCATCAAGATCCCGAGCGGCAGCGCGACTCCTGCCGCGAGGCCGAACGCGATCGAGATGCGGCGCGTCGAGGTCGCGACCGCCTCGAGCAGATGCTTCTCGAAGATCAGCTGCAGCAGCCCGCGGATGACCTCGGTCGGCGACGGCAGAAAGCTCGGGCTGACCACGCCGCCGTAGCTCAGCGCACACCACGCCCCGAGCAGCAGCGTTGGGGCCGCGAGGGCAAACCACGGGCGCCAGGCCCGGGACATGGGTGCTCTGAGGGCGAACATGCTCATGGTCTGTTCGGCTCAGGGAGCCGCGAGGACGACTCGGATATCGGTCCGACGGTTCAGCTGCCGACCGGCCTCGGTCGCGTTCGGCGCGACCGGGTTGTCGGGGCCGTGGCCGACCGTCTGCAGCCGCTCGCGCGGGATGGAGAACGTGGTCACGAGGTAGTCCCGCACGGCGTCCGCGCGCTGCTGCGAGAGCTCCACGTTGGCCGTGCGTGCGCCCGTCGCGTCGGTGTTTCCCTCGACGCGCAGGTAGGTGCCGCCGAACGACACCATCGTCTCGCCGAGCGAGTCGAGGACGAAGAACGACCCCGGCATGATCTCGGCCGAGTTCGGCGTGAAGTTGATGGACAGCGTCTTGTTGAGAATCGGCACATCGTCGCGGCTCGGCGCGCGCGCGGGCACTGCCGCTTCGACGACGCGCTGGGCCGCGTAGCGACTCGCGGTCGCCGCGACGAAGCGCGGCTCGAACGTGTCATGCGCGTTCACCGCGCGGCTCACGACGCCCTTGCGGCGCCAGATGCGGAACGCCGTCTCGAACAGCGTCTCGTAGTGCGCGTGCCCGCCGGTCAAGCCGAAGAACTGCGCGTTGTCTGCGAACGGCGTGAGCTTGAGGCCGGAGAGCATCCCGCTGATGGTGTCGGCGTCGAGGTTCAGCGAGCGCGCGATGACGGCATTCGAGCCCGCCGGGTCGGTGCGCATGTACTCGATTCCCTCGAACCAGCCCGCGACGAACGCGGCCATGGTCGCCGGGGACGAGTCGATGATGTCCTGACGCGCGACGAGGCAGTCAGCGATGACGTTGGTCGCGGCCGTGGTCGAGACGAGCACGTGCGCCTCGTCGCCGCGGGCTGCGACGGCGGACGAGAGGTCCGGCTCCCAGGTGACGGCGGCATCCACGCGACCCGCGGTGAACATCGCCGCCGCAGCGGGCGCGTCCTGCGTGATCACGAGATCGTGCTCGATCTGCGCCTTCTGCGCGGTCGTCAGGCCGCTCTGGGAGAGCAAGTAGAGCAAGAGCCAGTGCGAGGGGGTGAACTCGGTCGTCGCGACGCGCTTGCCAGCGAGGTCCTCGACGCTGTGGATCGCTCGCGTCGCCACGATGCCGTCGCCGCCGCGCGACCAGTCCTGCATGATGATCGCGCGCCCGCGCACGGAACCCTCGGCGAGCACGGACGCCTCACGCGCCCACGAGTCGACGGTGTCCCACATCACGTCGATCTGGCCCGCCTGGAACGCCGCGAACTTCGCCGCCGGGTCGTCGATGATCCGGAACTCGACGTCGAGCTGGTAGTTGCGCTTGTAGATGGACTGCACCTGTCCGAGCGTGAGTCCGAGGTTCGCGACGACGCCGGGTGCATGGCCCGCCCAGGTGTTGATGCCGACGCGGAGCGGGCGATTCAGGCGCGCTCCGGTGATCGGCGCCGCGGGCACGCCGGTCACAGCGGCATTGCGAGCAGGGTCGGCGGGCGAGTTCCGCAGAGCCTCGAAGTCCGACGCCGCAACTCCCGTCGAGGGCGCGGCGGCGACGCCGCCATCGGACCCGACGGCGGTCCGAACAGCGGCTTCATCCCGACACTTGTCGGGATTGGACCAGCACTTGAGGCTGCTCCCGAAATAGGTCCAGCCAGTCACGCCGACGACGGCGACGACGACCAGCGCAATAAAACCCTTGGCGAACGGCGTGAGCTTCATCTGTCCCAGTCCCTTTCTGACCTGAGGTCAGAGGCGTCACATCGTCTTTTGAGTCTTCTTGGCGGCCATCGCGGCCTTGAGGCGGTCGAGCTCCTGCCGAGCGCCGACCTCGCCGGTCTTCTCTCGAAGCGCCGCGAGGCGTGTGTCGAGCGAGGTCTCTTTGAGCTCTTGGTTGAGGTTCGCCTCCGCGACGACCGTCTGGATGTGCTGGCGCACGTTGTCGAGCGCCTTCACCTCGGCATCCACCGACAGACCATCGAGCTGCTCGTTGATGCGGATCTTCGCCTGAGCGGACTGCATCTTCGCGAGCATGGTGTCCTTCTCGGCCTTGAGGCGCCTGATCTCGGCCTCGACCTGAAGGAGCGACGCCTTCGCGGAGTCCGCATCTTTGACCGACGACTCTGCATCTGCGCGAAGCTCAGCCAGGCTCGCCTCGAGCTGCTGCTTCTTCTGCACGAGCACGATCGCGAGGTCGTCCTGCCCGCCCTCGATGGCGACGGAGAGCTCCGCGCTCACCTGCGCCAGCTCCTTGTTCTGCTGGGCGAGCCGCGTCTGAATCTCGTCCCGGCGACGAATGATCCCGGCTGTCGCCTTCTTCAGCCCCGCATAGCGGCCGACGAGCGCGTTGATGGCATTCTCGTAGGCAATCTCCGGATGCTCCTTCTCGAGGTCGCTGATCCAGAGGCTGACGAAGCCGCTCCAAAGATTCCGCAGACGTGCAAACACACCTGAACCTGCCATGACCCCATCCTTTCGGGACGCGCTCTCGCGCTATCCGGGTTCGTGAAGCTTCGGCGAGTCGCGCACGACCTTCGCGACGGCCTCTTGGCCGAAGAACTCCAAGACTTGCTGCACGCCGAGCTTCTCGTTGTTGACGGCGGACATTCGGGTCTGCTGCTCGCGAACGGCCTGCTCCATGATCCCGCGGACCTCGCCGATCTCCTGCTCGAGCTGCGCGATGCGCTGCGTGCTCTCACCGAGGAG
The DNA here is from genome assembly GCA_903896985.1 of uncultured Sandaracinus sp. GTDB lineage: Bacteria > Myxococcota_A > Polyangia > Polyangiales > JADJQN01 > CAIUAC01. Next base: position 1,770 of record CAIUAC010000072.1, on the reverse strand, counting down.
CTTCTGCGTGTCGGCTTGGCCCGCGCGAACGTGGGACTCGAGCGCTTCGATGGAGGCGACGCCGGCTTCGATGATCTTCTCGGTGGGCACGCCGAAGGCGCGCAGAGACGCTTCGACGATCTGCTTCTTCGTCGCAGCCGGAGTGTCGACCGGCAGCGAGCGCAGCAGGTCCCGCGCCTTCGAAACCCGGTCGCGCTCTTCCGCATCGACGCCGGCCGACTCGTAGACGGCGAGGAAGTCGAGCGCGCCGCCGACGAACGGCGGGAGCGGCAGCGAAGGGGCCCCGGGCGGGACGTCGGCGGGTGCGCCAGGCGCAGCGCCTTCGGCCGCGTATTTCGCAATGAGCGCGTCGGCCCCCACGGCCGAAGCAGGCTCGCTCTCTGTGGCTTGCCCATCGCCTTCCTTGACGACGAACCAGCCAAGGACGGTGCTCCCCCACTTCTTCTTGGTGCTCACGGGGGCGGACACTATCACGCGTTCCCGCGCGCAAGAAACATGAACAGCCGACTCCTCGGCGCGAGTTCGCGTGCCGAAGTCGCCGTGGCCGCCGCTCCTTCCTTTCCCCGAGCGGCGCTTCCAGCGTACGCTGCGCCCGTGATTCAGAAGACGCTCGGCTACTTCGGACCAGGCCTCGTCGTGCGCGGCAAGCTCACCGGCGAAGGCGATTTGACGATCGACGGGCGGTTCGAGGGCGGCCTCGAGCTCACCGGGGACGTGCACATCGGAGAGCACTCCGTCGTCAACGCGCCAGTGCGCGCCGGTGCTCTGACCGTCAGCGGCGACGTCAAAGGCGACGTCGTCGCGGCGGGGGCCGTCGCCGTGCGCGACGGGGGACGCATCGTCGGCGATGTGCGCGCGCAGCGCGTGTCCATCGACGACGGCGGCGCGCTCCACGGCGGCGTGGAAATGGACTTCGAGCTCCCCGACGGGCTAGAGGGGCTGCTGACGCCATGAACAGACCCTCCGTATTGCCCGATGGCATGAAGCTCGTCGGCGACGTCGAGGGCGAGGGCGACCTCGCCGTGCTCGGCACCATCGAGGGCGATGTCCGCATCGACGGCGCGCTCGTCGTCGAGGCGAGCGGCGTTCTCAAGGGCCACGCGCACGCGCGCTCGCTGATCGTGCGCGGAGTGCTCGTGGGCGATGGCAGCGCGGTCGACACCGTCCGCGTCGAACCCGGCGCCCGCATGGTGGGCGACGCGCGCGCGCCGCGCGTCAGCATCATCGACGGCGCGCTCTTTCGTGGGCGCGTCGAGATGAGCGGCGATGCGCCGCCGCGGGTCGTGCGCTCCACTCCGCGCCGCCGCTCGACCGCGGGCGAGATCGCGGCGCCGTCGTCGGCAGGCGCGCTGACCTCGCCTGGTTCGCTCGCGGGCGTGACCTCGCCTGGCGCTCACACGACGCTGCCGGGCTTCGCGCCCGCCGCGCCGATCGAACCGCCTCCCCCTGCGGTCGTCGTCGTCGCCGCGCCGGTGCGTCGCGGTCCCCCCAACCCGAGCCTGCCCGCGCTTCGGCGCACCGAGGCTCGGCGTACGGAGCATTGAGTGCCTGAGCCCGTCGTCGCCCGCCTCCTCGAATTGCTCACGAAACACAGCTTCGCCCGCCGAACTGTGACCCTCGCCTCCGGCCGCGAGAGCGATTTCTTCATCGACTGCAAGCAGACCGTGCTGCTCGCCGAGGGGCACGCGCTCGTCGGCGCCCGGATGCTCGCTGCGCTCGCGTCGTTCAGCGAGGCGCCCGTCGCCGTCGCCGGGGTGGAGCTCGGGGGCT
>CAIUAC010000071.1 GCA_903896985.1 uncultured Sandaracinus sp. | reverse complement strand
CGCGCTCGCCGCGAGGCGACGCAGCCGCGCAGGAGCGCTACCGTAGGCCGATGCTCCTCAAGATCGTGCAGGCAGGTCACCCGGTGCTGCGGGAGCGCGCCCGCGAGCTCACGCTCGAGGAGCTTCGCTCGGCGGACGCGCAGCGCCTGATCGCGCTGATGCGCGACACGATGCGCGACGCGCCGGGCGTCGGGCTCGCGGCGCCGCAGGTCGGCGTCGGGCTGCGCCTCGCCGTCATCGAGGACGCGCCGGCGCACCTGACGAGCGTGGGGCTCGAGGCGCGCACGCTGCGCGTGCGCGAGTCGGTGCCGTTCCACGTGCTCGTGAACCCGACGCTCGTCCTCGTGCCGGGCGAGGAGGTCAGCTTCGCCGAGGGCTGCCTCAGCGTGCGCGGCTTTCTCGCGAAGGTCTCGCGGGCGCGCTCGGTGCGCGTCGAGTGCTGGAACGAGCACGGCGAGCCCCGCGTGATCGAGGCGCGCGGCTGGTACGCGCGCATCCTGCAGCACGAGATCGATCACCTCGACGGCACGCTCTACATCGACCGCATGGACACGCGCACGTTCGCGAACGTGATGGACTGAGGTGAGCCGCCCTCCGCGTGAAGCGCGGCTCTTCCAGCTACGCCCGGATCTCGGGCTTCTGCGCCTCTTCCCGCAATGGCGCGCGATGTTCGGGCGCGCGACGTTTCGCGCGGACGTCGTCGCCGGCGCGAGCGTCGCGTCGGTCGCTGCGCCCCTCGCCCTCGCGATGGCCGTGGTGTCGGGCGCGCCGCCGCTCGCGGGGCTCGTCACGGCGGTGGTCGCGGGCCTGATCGGCGCGCTCCTCGGTGGCACTCCGCTCGCCGTCAGCGGGCCCGGCGCCGCGATGGCCGTGCTCGTCGCCGAGGTGATCGCGAAGCACGGGATGGGCGGGATGCTCGTCGTCGGCGTCGCGTGCGGTGTGCTGCAGTTCGTCACCGGCGTGCTCGGGCTAGGCCGCCTCGTGCGGCTCGTGCCGCTCCCGGTCGTGCAGGCGTTCAGCGCGGCGATCGGCGTGCTGCTCGTCGTCACGCAGCTGCCGCACTTGCTCGGGCTGACGCTGCCGCACGACGCGGACGTGCTCGCGGTCCTCGATCGCGTCGGCGGCTACGTCACGCGCGCCAAGCCGTTCGCGGTCGCGGTCGGCGTCGTCTCGCTCGCGCTCGTGCTCGGCTTGCCGCGCCTGTCGAAGCGGATTCCGGCGCCGCTCGTCGCCATCGCGGTGCCCGCGCTGCTCGTCGGCCTCGCGCACCTCGATGTGCCCACGATCGACGCGATCCCGCTCCGCTTCCCGGACTTCACGGTGCCGCGGCTCCCTACGAGCGGCCTCGCGGGGCTCGTCGGCAACGCGCTGACGCTCTTCGCGCTCGCGTCGCTCGAGACGCTGCTCTCGTCGTCCGCGATCGATGACCTCGACCGCGGCGGAAAGCGCCACGACCCCGACCAAGAGCTGATCGGGCAAGGGCTCGGCAACGTCGCGGTCGCGTTCTTCGGGGGCATCCCGGCGACGCCCTTCGTCGCGCGCTCGGCGCTCAACGTCGAGGCTGGCGCCAAGACTCGGCTCGCGGCCGTCGTGCAGTCGCTCGTCGTGCTCGCCGCGTCGTTCGTGATCGTGCCGCTGTCTCGCTATGTGCCGGTCGCGGCGCTCGCGGCCGTGATCCTGCCGATCGCCGCGCGCATGGTGCGGCCCTCGGTCGTGCGCGAGCTCTATCGGATCTCGCGCGCCGAGGCGGCGCTCTATGTCGTCACCGTCGTCGCGATCGTGCTGCTCGGTCTCGTGCAGGGCGTGCAGACGGGGCTCGTGCTCGCGCTCGTCGTCGCCTGCGTGCGCCTCGCGAGGACGCGCGCGACGGTCGAACGCAGCCTCGAGGGGGCGCCGCATCAGCTCGGTTTTTCAGGCGCGCTGACGTTCTTGGCGAGCCCGGAGCTGCAGCGCGTGCGGGAGCTGCTCGCGACCCTCGACGCCAAGCCCGGCGTCGCGATCGACCTGCGCAACGTGCTCGCGATCGACGCGACGGGCTGCGAGGGGCTGACCGCGATCGTCGATGATCTCGCCGCGCGCGGGGCGAAGGTCGCGCTGCTCGGCGCGGGTCCGCAGGTGCGCTCACGCCTCGTCGCCGCGGACCGCAGCGGCACGATCGGCGCGCGGCTCGCCGTGACGGAGAAGGACCTCGACGCGCTGCTCGGGCAGGAGAAGTCGTTCGCCGCGCGCGCGCATCTGCTCGCGGGCATCCGGCAGTTTCGCAGCGAGGTGCGCGAGCACTACGAGCCGCTCTTCGATCAGCTCGACGATGGGCAGACCCCGCACAGCATGCTGATCACCTGCGTCGACAGCCGCATCAGCCCGAGCCTGCTGATGGGCGCGCACCCGGGTGAGCTCTTCATCCTGCGGTGCCTCGGGGCGCTCGTGCCGCCCGCGGGCACAGACTCGCTCCCCGGCGAGGGCGCCGCGCTCGAGTACGCGGTCGGTGTGCTCGGCGTGCGCAACATCATCGTCTGCGCGCACTCGCGCTGCGGTGCGCTGGGCGCCCTGAAGAGCGGGCACCTGCCGCCGCAGTTCACGACGCTCCACGCCTGGCGCGACGCCTCGACCACCGGCGCAGGACCGCTCGCGCACTTCGCGGACGGCGACCACGCGACGCGCGGCGCGCTCGTGCGGCAGCTCGACAACCTGCGCACGTATCCGCTCGTGCGCGACGGTGAGGCGAAGGGGCAGCTCACGCTGCTCGCCTGGTACTACGACGTCGGCGCGGCGGAGCTGTACGAGTGGGAGCCCGGACCGCGGCGCTTCGTCGTCCTCGGCGACGCGACGGGCAAGGCGCTCGCCGGGCCCATCGCCGACCCCGTCTTGCTGAGCGTCGTCCCCGCCGGAGAGCCCGAGGCGCCCGCGAGCGACGCCTCCTGACCGCGAACGTCGCGCTGAGCGCGCGCGCTCAGCCCGCCCAGGGCAGCATCGCCATGAACACCGAGGTGCCGGCGAACACCAGCCCGCCGAGCCCGAAGAGCGCCCAGCGCGCGCGCGACTTGAACACGAGCCCGAGGCCCGCGAAGAAGAGCGCGACGGTGTAGAACACGCCCGAGAGGTCAAACTGATCGCCGTTGTTGTTCGCCGTCTGGCCCTCGCGGAACCGCGCGCCGGCTTGGTCGAACTTCGCGACCGGCTCGCTGAAGAGGTCGTCGCCGTAGGTGCTGTCCTCGTCGTGCAGCTCGATGTCGATCGAGTCCCAGAGCAGCTCCTCCGGGAGCATGTTGGCCAGCGCGGCGTCGAGGCTCGCCTCGCCCGCGCTGTCCGGGGCTGCAGCCACCGCCGCGGCG
>CAIUAC010000070.1 GCA_903896985.1 uncultured Sandaracinus sp. | reverse complement strand
TCGCGCTCGCCTTCCACTTCTGGCACGGACCGCAGCATCCCTTCGTGCTGCGCGTCCCGCCGGACCTCGCGTCGTTCGCCCTCGCGCAGATCGTCGTCGTCGCCCTGCCAGAGGAGGCGCTCTTCCGCGGCTACGTCCAGACGCGCCTCAGCGACGCCTTCCCCAAGACCATCCTGCTGCTCGGCGTGCGCGTTTCACCGCTCGCGCTCGGTGTGCAGGCGGCGCTCTTCGGGCTGATGCACTTCGTCGTCGATCTCTCGCCCGAGCGTCTCGCGGTCGCGTTTCCGGCGCTGCTCTTCGGGCTCGTGCGCTCGTGGCGCGGCGGCATCGGGGCGGCGCTCCTGGTGCACGCGTTGAGCAACGTCTACGCCGATGTCCTGGTTCGAGGCTGGCTATGACGCGCTCGACGACCCCGCATCGCGCGGCGTTCTTCGACATGGACCGCACGCTCGTGCGCGTGAACACCGGCAACCTCTACCTCCGATGGCGGCTCGCGCGCGGCGAAGCGAGCCTGCGCGAGTTCGTGCGCATGAGCGGGTGGATGGCGCAGTACACGCTCGGCATCGTGGACGCGCCGCGCGTGACCGCCCTGGCGCTCCGCGGGCTCGCGGGGGTCGACGAAGCGGGCTTCCGCGCCGAGTGTGACCAGTGGTACGCGACGACGGTGCGCGCCCACGTCACGCGCCTCGCGCGCGACGCCGTCGAGTCGCGGCGCCGCGCGGGGTATGTGCCCGTCATCCTCAGCGCGTCGACTCCCTACATGGTCGGACCGCTCGCCGTCGACCTCGACATCGAGCACGTCCTCTGCACGCGCCTCGAGGTGAGCGACGGCAAATTCACCGGCACCTACGTGGCCCCTGTCGTGTACGGCGTCGGCAAGGTGACGGTCGCCGAGCGCTGGGCACAGGAGCACCGCGTCGACCTCGTCGCCAGCACGTTCTACACCGACAGCGTGAGCGATCTGCCCATGCTCGAGCGCGTCGGTGAGCCTCGCATAGTCAACCCCGACCCGCGCCTCCGCGCGCACGCGTTCGTGCGTCGCTGGCCGGTGGAACACTGGACATGAACGAAGCACCTCTCCTCAATCAGCCGCTCGATCTCGCCGCCATTCGCCCTCCGCGCGAGAAGCTCGCGCGCCTCGTCGCGATGGCCCTCGACGAGGACCTCGGCCGCGGCGACGTCACGACCGCCGCGACGGTCCCATGGACGACGATGGGCGAGGCCGCGCTCGGAGCCCGCCGCCCCCTCGTCATCAGCGGCCTCTTCGTGTTCCGGGAGGTCTACGCGCAGGTCGATCCGACGGTCGAGATGGTCGAGCTCGTCAGCGACGGGGACTGGCTTGCGACCGGCGGCGTGGCAGCGCGCGTGAGCGGGCGAGCCGCGTCCCTGCTGCAGGGCGAGCGCGTCGCGCTCAACTTCGTGCAGCGCATGAGCGGCACCGCGACGCTCGCGCGCGCCTACGTCGACGCGCTCCCGGCCGACAGCCGCACCCGCATCGCGGATACGCGCAAGACGACGCCGGGCCTGCGCGCGCTCGAGCGCTACGCGGTGCGCTCGGGGGGCGCGCACAACCACCGCGAAGACCTTTCGGCGGCGGTGCTCATCAAAGACAATCACATCGCGGCAGCGGGCGGCGTGACGCTCGCAATTCGCCGCGCTCGCGCGCACGCGCCGCACACCTCGCGCATCGAGTGCGAGGTCGACCGGATGGAGCAGCTCGAAGAGGCGCTCGCGGCCGGCGCGGACATCGTGCTGCTCGACAACTTCGATGACGCGACGCTGCTGTCGGCCGTGGCGCTCGTCGCGGGCCGCGCGCTGATCGAGGTCTCGGGCGGTGTCACCCTCGAGCGCATTCCCCGCATCGCAGCAGCGGGCGTCGACATCATCAGCGCGGGCGCGCTCACGCACTCCGCGCCCGCCGTCGACCTCGGCCTCGACTGGTTCTGAGCGTGGCGGTCGACGACCTCGCGCGCGAGTCGATCGCGCGGCTCCTCGCGACGCAGCGCTACGGGCGCTCGCTCGACCTGCGCGCTCGCACCGGCTCGACGAACGACGACGCGCGCGCCGCCGCAGAAGGGGGCGCGCCTGATGGGCACGTCGTGCTCGCAGACGCGCAGGACACCGGGCGTGGTGCCCTCGGGCACGCGTGGTCCTCGCCCGCGGGCACTGACCTCTACCTGTCGATCGTCGACCGCCCGGCCGTGCCGCCCCGCGTGCTCCCGCAGATCACGCTGGCCGTCGGGCTCGGCGTAGCCGACTGCGTGCAAGGCTTCACGCAGAGGCCGACGCTCGTGAAGTGGCCGAACGACGTCCTCGTCAGCGCCGCTGACGGCGCCGCGCACCGCAAGTGCGCCGGCATCCTCGTCGAGACGACCTCGAGCGGCGCGCAACTCGGAGCGGTCGTCATCGGCATCGGGCTCGACGTCAACCGCGCCGCCTTCGAGGGCGACCTCGCGGAGACCGCAACCTCCCTCGCGCAGGTCTGCGGCCGAACACTCGACCGCGCCGAGGTGCTCGCGCGACTGCTGCTCGAGGTCGAGCGCTGGGTCGATCGGCTCGTCCACGCGGGGGGCGCGCCCATCGTCGCCGCGCTCACGGAGCGCCTCGCGTGGCGCGGCGAGCGCGTCGTGTGCGGAGACGTCATGGGCGACTTGCTCGGCGTCGATGCCGGCGGGGGGCTCCGCCTCGCGACGACGAGCGGCGTGCGCACGCTCGCCGCTGGCAGCTTGCGACGGGCCTAGCTGCGCTCGCCCACCGCCGCCGCGCGCGCGGCTCGAAGCAGCGCGAGCACCGTGACGAGGCCCGAGCCCACCACGCACAGCCCGGTGAGCAGCGGAGGCGTCTCGGCGGGGGTCCGCTCGTAGAGCGCGAACGCCCGCGCGCCGAGCTCGAGCACGCCGAAGACGAGCCCGCCCGTAGCGAGCGCCCGCCCGATTCGCGCCGCGAGCCCGCTCGCGAGCGGCGCGGCCGTCCACGCCTGACGAAGCGGCCTGGCCGCCGCTGCGACT
>CAIUAC010000069.1 GCA_903896985.1 uncultured Sandaracinus sp. | reverse complement strand
GCCGCCGCCGCCGCCGCCTGCACGACAAAGCGATCCCGCTCCGGCGCCCGCGGCCCAGGCTCGCGCACCTCTCGCGACCGACGTCGAGGACGACGCCGAGGAGGACGTCGAGGAGCTCGTCGACGAGGAGGAGGTCGCCGAGGAGCTCGACGAGCTCGATGGCGTCGAGTCGATGGAGGACACCGGCGTCGGTCCTGCGCCCACGCCCTCGACTCCTGCGACTGACGAGATCGTGCTCGACGAGGCCAAGACGACCATCGGCAGCGCGGCCCTCGTGTCGGCGATTCGCGCGCCCGCCAAGGTCGAGCCCGAGCCGGTGCCGGGCGCGACCGTGCCGCCGCCTCCGGGCTTTCTCCGCGACGCCGAGCGCGAGATGGACGTGCTGCTCGAGGACGGCGTCCGCCTCTTCGCGCGGCTCGATGCTGGGCGCGAGACTGCGTTCGACACGGGCGCGGACCTGCTCGTGCAGCTCGCGATCGTGCAGGGATATCCGGTCGTCCTGCTCGCGCTCGTCGCGGCGGGCGACGACGCGCGCCCCTACGCTCGTCGGGCGGCGATCGACCCGCGCACCTCGACGCAGCGTGCCGCGCTCGACGCGCTTCGTCGGCACTTCGCGGCGCGCGTCGCCCTCTATGCCGCGGACGGCCGCTACCTGCGCACGATCGAGGTCGTCGCGCAGCGCGAGGCCAACGCCTCGCTCGTCGCCGAGCGCGCGGCGAAGCTCAACGACGCGCAGGTCGACGCCTCGACCGCGTGCGAGCGAGCGCTCGCTGCGCCGCCGCCGGTGCGGGAGCTCGGGCATCCCTTCACCCTCGCCGACGACGCGCCCCCGGCCTCCTCGGCCCATGAAGCCGCGCTCGCCGTCGTGCGCCTCAGCGGGTGGGCGTCGCCCGAGCGCATCGATCGCGCGCAGCTCGTGCTCTCGGTGCCGCGGGCGCTCGTCGACGCGACCTTCCGGCGCGTGCTCGAGGACGCGATCGACTTCGGCATGGCGCTGCCGGCGCCGCTGCGGGACCGCGCGGTCACGCTCGGTCTCGCGAACGAGCCGGGCGAGCTCGTGACGCGACAGATCGAGTCGTTTCGTCGGACCGCGACCACGAAGACTCAGGGCGGGCTCACGCCCGAGGCGATGGGCACCAACTGGGAGGCGCTCCTCGCGGGCGCGGCCGAGTACGAGATCGCGATCGACTCCGACACGCACGACGTCGCGTGGACGGCGATCCGCAAGGGCAAGGGCGAAGAGGGCGCGGGAGGCGGCCGAGACGTCGACCTCTCCAAGCTCGCGCAGATGGGACCGCCGGAGCTCGTGCTCTTGCTCGATCATCCGAGCGCGCGGCGGGCCGCGGCCATCGAGCTCTGCAACCGCGGGGACGTGGAGCTCGTGGACGCGGTCTACAAGGCCGTCCGCAAGATGCCGCGCCCCGAGGTCGTGCGGGTCGCGGCGAAGGTCGTCGGCTTCGGCGAGGCGGCCGGCGATGTGCTGATCGACGGGCTCTCGGCGCGCAAGACGTTCGTCCGGCAGGCGTCGGCGATCATCCTCGGGCAGCTCAAGCTGCGGCGCGCCGTCGTGCCGCTCTTGCACCTCTTGCAGAGCGAGAAGAGCGGCGTTTGGAAGGAGATCGCCCGGATCTTGGGCGAGCTCGGTCAGGCGAGCTATCGGCCGCTGCTCCGCGCCGCGAAGGAGCCGAAGAGCCCGGAGGATCGCTTCGCCTACGCGCTCGCGCACGCCGCGAACGCCGGCTCGCGCAAGGCGCTGCAGGCCGCGGCGAAGGACACCACCGAGGGCGAGCGCCTGATGCGCATCGCGCAGCAGGCCATCGTGCTCGAGGACGAAGCCAAGCGGGACGCGCAGGAGATCCGGGGTGAGCGCGCGTACGACGGCGGCGACCCGGTCAAGAGCTTCTCGAGGCGCTTCTATCAGGAGCTCGCGGGCACCGCGCCGGACGGCGATCTCGACGACGCCTGAGCGTCGTACCCCACGCCGGGAGCGGGAACCGCCCGCTCCAGGTGACGAGCCCATTTACTTCCAGCGGCAGCCGCCCTATACAACCAATCCCACTCCATGCGCCTCGGCATCTTCAGCGACGTTCACGCGAACATCGAAGCGCTCAGCGCAGTGATGGAAGCCTTCCGCCACGAGAACATCGACGAGTACTACTGTCTCGGCGATGTGGTCGGCTATGGCGCCAGCCCCAACGAGTGCGCGGACATCGTGCGCAAGGTGGCGAAGGTCACGATCCTCGGCAACCACGACGCCGCCGTCGCGGGCCGCATGGATTATTCGTACTACTACGAGGCCGCGCGCCACGCGCTCGACACGCACGCGCGCCTGCTCACGGCCGAGAATCTCGCCTGGCTGAAGACGCTCCCGTACAAGCACGAGCTGAACAACGTCGGCCTGCACCTCTGCCATGGCTCGCCCGTGCGCCTCGAGGAGTTCGAGTACATCTTCGCGCCGGAGCAGGCGCGTGAGTGTCTCGGGATCTGGGACGAGCTCGGCGACCTGACGCTGATCGGGCACTCGCACCTCTGCAAGGTGTTCGCGCTGCGTCCGGGCGAGGTCGAGGAGCTCCCCGCGCGCCGCTTCACGCTGCGCAAGGGCTGGAAGTACGTCGTCAGCGTCGGCTCGGTCGGTCAGCCGCGCGACTACGACAACCGCGCGAGCTTCACGATCTTCGATACCGAGAAGCGTGAATTCGAGTTCAAGCGCGTCGAGTACGACATCGAGAGCGCGGCGTCGAAGATCTTCGCCGGCAGCCTCGAGCGCAACTTCGGGCACCGCCTCTTCATCGGCGTCTGAGCTCGCGCGCTGCGCGCTCAGTCGAGCGCCAGGTAGCGTAGAAACGGCGCGAAGGGGTCGACGCCGTCCGCGGGCCCGCCGAGGCCCGGGGTCTGCATCGCGCCGACGTCGCTGACGCGCGGCGCGAGCGGGCCCGTCAGCGCGCCTGCGACCGCGGCGCGGGCGTCGGCGTCTCCTGCGACGCCGAGCGCCTTCAGGTGCACGCCGAGCGGCCCGAGGCGCACCGCGAGCTCCCGCGCGTCGCCACACTCGAGCACGAGCACGTTGCGATAGCCCGGCCCGAGGCGCAGCGGCGCGTCGGCCTCGTACGACACCGCGAAGCCATCGCCCTCGAAGAGGTCACCGCGCGCGATGCTGAGCCCGCGCCATTGAAGCTGCTGCGCGCCGACCTCGAGCGGCAGCGCACCCCGCGGGAGCGTGCGCGCGAGCGGCGCGAGGCCCTCGTCCGCGAGGAGCCGGGCGAAGTCGCGGGGCGCGACGCGGCCCGAGCGCGCGACGAAGACGACGTGCGGCGAGAGGCAGCCGCGTTGGTCGTAGGCGGCGACGTCGAGCGCGAGCCGCAGCGCGACGTCGCGGGCAGCGTCGAGCGACTCGAGCGCCGCCACCGGCACGTACGCCGCGCCGAGCCCGTGCCCATGCCCGGCGAACGCGACGCCGGGCGCGAGGCGCGCGCGCACCGCCCGGAGCGTGGCGTCCGAGCCGTAGACCGAGACGCTGTCGGCGCGCTCGAGGAGCGCCGCCTCGAGTGGCTCAGCGCCTCGCGCGAACGTCGTCACCGCGAGCGCAGCGCCGAGGCGCGGCTCGACCTCCGCGAGCGCGCGCGCAAACAGACGAGGGAACGCGTCGTCCCGCGACGCCGCCTTGACGAGCACGGGCGCGCCGACGAGCAGCGGCAGCGCGAGCGCGCGGAAGCCCGCCGTGAAGACGTTGCCCGCGAGCACGATGGCGGCGAGGCGCGCCGGCTGTGCGACGAGGCCCCGCGCGCGCGGGCGCCAGGCGTCGAGCAGCGCGAGCAGGTCGCCCCGCGTGGATGTCGTCGCCGTCGTCGGCAGCAGCGTCGTGCGGAGCGCCCAGTCGACCATCGCGCTCGAGTGCTCGCTCGTGCCGCTGAGCACCGCGCGCGCCTCGGCGCCGAGTGGGGTCGCTGCGTCTGCGAGCCGCTCGGCCGCGCGCCCGAGGGCGTGTGCGCGCTCCTCGTCAGCGAGCGCCCGCAGCGCCGCGCCCGCCTCGCACGTCTGCGCGGCGAGCGCGCGGACCTTCGCCGCGGCGTCAGTCATCGCCACTCGCGGCGCCCGTCAGCGCCTCCTCGATCGCGAGCGAGCAGCCGCGCGGCACGGCGCCCGGCGCTCGGCCGATCAGCACGAGGCCGGTCGCGTCCTGCCGCGCGAGGTCGGCCGTCTGAATCGCGCAGACGGAGTCGAGGTTCGCGGGGTCATCGAGGCGGAGCACGCCGACCTCGCCTGGCGCGACGGGCTCGAGCG
>CAIUAC010000068.1 GCA_903896985.1 uncultured Sandaracinus sp. | reverse complement strand
TCGCGCACGGCGGCGAGGGCGCGCTCGACCTCGCGCGCACGGTCGCCGAGCTCGTCGACGGCACCGACGCGCAGCCCCCGCAGCAGAAGTTCACCTACGAGCTCGACGTGCCGTACCTCGACAAGCTGCGCTCGATCGCGCGCACCATCTACGGCGCCGACGACGTCGTGCTCGCGGGCACCGTCAAGAAGGACCTCGAGCGCTTCGCGTCGTGGGGCTACGGCGAGCTGCCCGTCTGCGTCGCCAAGACGCACCTCTCGCTGTCCGATGATCCGAAGAAGATCAACCGCCCGACGGGCTTCGTCGTCACGGTGCGCGAGGTGCGCCTGAGCGCGGGCGCCGGCTTCGTCGTCGCGCTGATGGGCGACCTGATGACCATGCCTGGTTTGCCGCGTGAGCCTGCCGCCGTGCGCGTCCGCATCGAGCCCGACGGACGCGTCCGCGGGCTGATGCAGGGCGACTGAGCCAGGATGACTTCGCAGAACTCACGCGCCGAGGTCGTCGTCAGCGCAGCCCAGTCCGGCAAGACCGTCAGCGCGATCGTGCGCGAAGCGCTCACGCTCCCGTGGACGCGCGCGAAGTCGCTCTGCGAGAGCGGGCGCGTCGCCGTCGACGGGCAGCAAGCGACCGACCCCGGCGCGCGCGTCGCCGAAGGCATGACCGTCGTCGTCGACGAGCGGGCGCCGCGCAAGCGCTCGGGCACGCTCTCGCGCGACTCGATCGTGTTCGTCGACCGCGACGTCGTCGTCGTCGAGAAGCCGCCCGGCTTGATGACGGTGCCGTTCGATCCCGCGGACAAGGACACGCTCGTCGACCGCACGCGCGCGGCGCTCCGGCGCACGAGCAGCGGCTACGACCCGCAGCTAGGCGTCGTGCAGCGCCTCGACAAGGACACGACCGGCGTGCTCCTGTTCACGCGCACCGTCGCGGCGAAGCGGCACCTGCAGCAGCAGTTTCGAGCGCACAGCATCGAGCGCCGCTACGTCGCGATCGTGCACGGCATCTTCTCGCGCGCGCGCACCTTCGAGACTGACCTCTTGAAGGATCGCGGCGACGGACTCCGCGGCTCTTGGGGCTTCTTTCGCCGGCCGAATTCGAAGGCGCCGCCGCCCGACGCGCAGCACGCCGTCACGCACGTGCAGCCCATCGAGCGCCTGCGCGGCGCGACGCTCGTCGAGTGTCACCTCGAGACCGGCCGACAGCATCAGATCCGCATTCACCTCGCAGAGGCTGGCCATATGCTCCTCGGCGAGCCTGTGTACATCCGCGGCTTCGCGGGCGACCGAATCGAGGCGCCGCGCCCGATGCTGCACGCCGCGACGCTCGGCTTCGTACACCCGCGCACGGAAGAGCCGATCCGCTTCGACAGCGATCCGCCCGAGGACTTCATGGAGGTCCTGCGCTCTTTGCGGATCTGAGGAGGCGCGTCGAACTCCTACGTTCGACTCGTCGACTCCAGCGCTCGACTGGCTACCTCGACTGGCTACCTCGACTGGCTACCTCGACTGGCTACTTCGACTGGCGCACTGCGCGGCGGCGGCGTGCGACCAAGAGCAGCGCGGCGGCGGCGTGCGACCAAGAGCAGCGCGGCGAGCCCGAGCGCGCCGCTCCACGTGGG
>CAIUAC010000067.1 GCA_903896985.1 uncultured Sandaracinus sp. | reverse complement strand
AGCGCTCGCCGCGCCTGCTGCAGCGCCCCGTCCGCGGCCTCATGCCCAGGGGCCGCGGCGACCTCGGCGAGGTCCTGCGCCAGCTGCGCCTCTGCGCGCTCCGCGGGGCTCTGCGTCGCCGGACGCACCCCACCGAGCAGTCCTCCCGTCGCGGTGCGCGCGCGCGGCCGCGCAGGCTCGTCGGTTCCACCTCCAGGCGCCGCCTGAGCCCGCGCCGAGTCAGCCTGCGCGGACCACGCGACGAGCGCGAACGCGGCGAGCGCCAGCGCCCGCGGCGCGCGACGCCCACTGCACCGAAGCGCGCCGAGGTGCGTCACGCGTCGAGTCGCTTCGTCAGCAGCTCACGCGTCAGCGCGGGGTCCGCGCTGACGAGCTCCTTCATCACCTGCCCGACGAAGAAGCCGAGCAGGTTCTTCTTCCCTTCCCGGTATTTCCTGACTTGCTCGGGGCTCCCGGCGAGCACCTTCTCGATGCACGCCGCGAGCGCGCCCTGGTCCTCTACCTTCAGCAGCCCGAGTCGCTCGACCCACGCCTGCGCCTCGCCGCCCTCCGCGATCAGCTTGGCGAAGACCGCCTTGCCCGCGGCCGACGAGATCGCGCCCTCGTCCACCAAGCGGGCCAGCGCGGCGAGGGCCGCCGGGCGCAGCCGCAGCGCGCTCGCGGCCTGGTCCTTCACCTCGCGGAGCACGTCGTTGACCACCCACTTCGCGATGGTCTCGGGCTTCGCGTAGACGCCGCAGGCCTCGTCGAAGAAGTCCGAGATCTGCCGCTCACCCGTCAGCAGATCCGCGTCCTCCTCCGAGAGCCCGAGCACCGTCCGATAGCGGTCGAGGCGGCTGAGCAGCGTCGGGTCCTCTGCGCGCACGTCCGCGCGCCGCTGCCCCGCCGACTTCTTGCCCGGGCGCTTGTCCGCGTCCGGCTTCGGCTCCGCCGACGCGGGGGCGAGCACCGCCGCAGGCTCGACCACAGGCTTGGTCCAGGAGTCACGGAGCGACACCGTCCGGTTGAACACCAGGCGCGCCGCCGTCGAGTCGACGATGTCGCTGCAAAAATAGCCGAGTCGCGTGAACTGATAGTGGCTGCCCGCCGGATCGCCGACCAACACCGGCTCGACGATCGCGCCCGCGTGCACCGCCAGCGACGCGGGATTCAGCTCCTCGTGGAAGTCCCGCTCTGCGCCGGGCGCCTCGGAGAGAAAGAGCCGGTCGTACAGGCGCACTTCACACGGAACCCCGCGCTCGGCGGAGACCCAGTGAATCACTCCCTTGACCTTGCGCCCCGACGCGCCGCCCTTGCTGTCCGCGTCGTAGGTACACCGCAGCTCGACCACCTGACCGTCGCGCTCCACGACCTCGTCACACCGGATGATGTAGGCCGACGCGAGCCGCACCTCGGCGCCCGGCGAGAGCCGATGAAAGCCCGGCGGCGGCGCGCGCTCGAAGTCCGTGCGCTCGATGTAGAGCTCCCGCGTCAGCGAGAGCGCGTGCGTCCCGGGCTTGCCCACATCGGGCGGGAAGTCCGCCGCCTCGAGCGTCTCGGCGTGCCCCTCGGGGAAATTGGTCAACACCACCTTGAGCGGCTCGAGGACGCACATCCGCCGAGGCGCGGTGAAATTGAGGTCGTTGCGGATGCAGTACTCGAGCTTGCCGAGGTCGACGACGCTGTTCGCCTTGGCGACTCCGACCATCTCGGCGAAGTCACGGAGCGCCGCGGGCGTGACGCCGCGCCGCCGGAGCCCCGCCAAGGTGGGCATTCGCGGGTCATCCCAGCCCGCCACGAGCTTCTCCTCGACGAGCGTGAGCAGGTTGCGCTTGCTCATCATCGTGTAGTCGACGTTGAGGCGCGCGAACTCGTACTGATGGGGAGTCGAGGGCAGCAATTCCTGCGCCTCGGCGACGACCCAGTCGTAGAACTCCCGATGATCGGCGAACTCGAGCGTGCAGATCGAGTGCGTGATCGACTCCAGCGCATCCGAGAGCGGATGAGCGTAGTCGTACATCGGATAGATGCACCACGCGTCGCCGGTGCGGTGATGGTGCGCGTGCCGGATCCGATAGAGCAGCGTGTCGCGCATCAAGATGCTCTTCGACGCCATGTCGATCTTCGCGCGGAGCACGTGCGCGCCGTCCTCGAACTCCCCCGCGCGCATCCGCGCGAAGAGGTCGAGGTTCTCCTCGACGCTGCGCTCGCGAAACCGACTCTCGACGCCGGGCGCCGTGAACGACCCGCGCTGCTCGCGGAGCTCCTCGGCCGTGGAGCTATCCACGAACGCCTTGCCCTTGCGGATCAGGTGCACGGCGATCTCGTAGAGCTTCTCGAAGTAGTCCGACGCGAAGAAGAGGTTTTCTCTCCAGTCGAAGCCGAGCCACCGGATATCGCGCTGAATCGCCTCGACGTACTCCGTCTCTTCCTTGGTCGGATTGGTGTCGTCGAAGCGCAGATGACAGACGCCCTGATAGTCTCGCGCGATCCCGAAGTTCAGGCAGATCGACTTGGCGTGTCCGAGGTGCAGGTAGCCATTGGGCTCCGGCGGAAAGCGCGTCACCGGCGTCTTGCAGCGCCCGCTCGCGAGGTCCGCGTCGATGATGTCTCGGATGAAGTTGCCCTTCGGGGCCTCGGCCGTCGGCGATTCCATGCGCGTCCTTTGAGGCGGGAGCGACCCGCAGCGGCGCGCACTATAGCGGCAGCGGAGGCCCCCATGTAGCCACGAAGTGCAGCCCCGGCGCGGCTTTGACTTCGAGGGCCGCGGGTCGCAGCCTGACCGCGTGCTGGAGCGTACGGACCCGCGATGAAGCCCCTCTCCGACAAGGGCCGCGCACGCCTGCGGAGCGCCGCCTGGTGGGTCGGGATGATCGCGATGCTGCTGGTGCTGCGGGCGTGGCAGACGCGCAACGCGGTGAGCGGCGAGGCGCCGAGCGTGAGCGGCCGGACCCTCAGCGGCGAGACGGTCGACCTGCGCTCGTTTCGCGGGGGCGCGGTGGCGGTGCACTTCTGGGCGACCTGGTGCGGCGTCTGCGCGGCGGAGCGCGGCAACGTGGAGACCGTCGCCGGCGGCGGGCGCGTGCTGACGATCGCGAGCGCGTCAGGCAGCCGCCGCGACGTGGCGCGCTACGTGCGGCAGCACGGGATGCTGGCGCCGGTGCTCGTCGACGAGGGCGGCGCGCTCGCCCGGGCGTACGGCGTGACCTCGTATCCGACGACCTTCTACCTCGACGGGGACGGCAAGATTCGCTTCGTCGAGATCGGCTACACGACGACGCTCGGGATCTACGCGCGCCTCGGGCTCGCGCGCCTCGGGCTCTGACGTCGGGCCCTCGGCGACGCGGCCCGCGCCGCTCATCGCCAGCGTGCTCTGAGCAGCGCGGGCGCGCGCCTCAGAACCTACGCGGGCCCGGCGCCCCCCGTGGCGCGTCACGGCGCGCGCCGGAGGCCATCGTGGGCGATGGCGTGCCCGTGCCGGGGTCGAGCACGACAGCGGCGAGGGCTCGATTTGCCTGCGAATCCGGGCGTACGTCGTTGGCCGAGGATGTGCAGAAGGGGGCCCGCGCATCGCGCCTTGAAAGAAGGACGACCCCTCATGACGACAGGCTCGACTCACTGGTTCGAGGACAACGCAAAGTCGATCGGCCGCACGCCGCTCGTCCGCTTGAACCGCGTCACCGACGGCGCGCAGGCGACCGTGCTCGCGAAGATCGAGGGCAGAAACCCCGCGTATTCGGTCAAGTGCCGCATCGGCGCGGGCTTCGTGCCCGACGTCCTCGACCTCTCGCTCGTCGACGCCGTCGAGCAGGTCACGAACGAGGAGGCGGTCGAGTACGCGCGGCGCCTCGCGCGCAGGAGGGGCTGCTCTCGGGCATCTCCTGCGGCGCGGCGGTGGCGGTCGCGGTGCGCGTCGCCAAGCGCCCCGAGAACGCGGGCAAGACCCTCGTCGTCATCCTGCCCGACTCGGGCGAGCGCTACCTCAGCACGATCCTCTTCGATGGCCTCTTCACCGCGGACGGGCTCGCGGTCTGACGCGCGCGCCGATCCGAACTCGCACCTAGGAGACCCGAGCGAATGACCGATTTCACGCAACACACACCTGAGCCGAAGTCCGTAGGCGACACGGCCGCGCGGCAGCTCGCCAACGCGACCAAGACCGTGCCGATGCTGGCGGCGATCACGCCGCGCTGGCTCGTGCACATGCTGCAGTGGGTCCCCGTCGAGGCGGGCATCTACCGCCTCAACCGAGTGCGCGAGGGCTCGGAGATCGCCGTCGCCTGCGGCGAGCGCGACGAGCGCCTCTTGCCGCAGACGTTCGTCGACTACGAGCCGAAGCCGCGCGAATACCTGCTCGGCGCGGTCACGACCGTCGTCGACGTGCACACGCGCATCTCGGACCTCTACAGCCAGCCGCACGATCAGATCCGCGAGCAGCTGCGCCTGACGATCGAGATCGTCAAAGAGCGCCAAGAGAACGAGCTCGTCAACAACCGCGAGTACGGGCTGCTGCCGAACGCCGTCGCCTCGCAGCGCGTCTCGACGCGCAAGGGTCCGCCGACGCCCGACGACCTCGACGAGCTGATCTCCCGCGTATGGAAGGAGCCCGCGTTCTTCCTCGCGCACCCGCGCGCCATCGCGGCGGTGGGGCGTGAGTGCACGCGCCGCGGCGTGCCGCCGCCGACGACGACGCTCTTCGGCTGCCCGTTCCTCACGTGGCGCGGGCTGCCGCTCATCCCGAGCGACAAGGTCGCGATCGACGCGAACGGCAAGACGAACATCCTGCTCGTCCGCACGGGCGAGAAGCGTCAGGGCGTCATCGGGCTCTTCCAGCCGGGGCTGCCGGGCGAGCAGTCGCCGGGGCTCTCGGTGCGCTTCATGGGCATCGAGCGCAACGCGATCGCGCAATACCTCATCTCGCTCTACTGCTCGCTCGCGGTCCTCACGCCCGACGCGCTCGGCGTCCTCACCGACGTCGACGTGACCAAGTACCATGAGTACCCGTGAGCCCGGCGCGCCCGACGACTCGAGCGACGCGCTCGATCTGACGGGCGTGCCCGCAGCCCTACGCGGCTCGATCCTCGACCCCGGCGTGCTCGGGCAGGTCGTCAACGACCTGTTCCGCGCGCTGCCCGGCGGCGGACCGAGCGTCGCGGGCGTGGCCTTCCCCGTCGCGCCCGTCTCGTATCCGATCACGAGCCCGCCGAGCGACGTGACGCGGCTCGCTGCGCCCGCATCTCTGCCTGTCTCGGCGCCTGCATCATTGCCTGTCTCGGCGCCTGCATCATTGCCTGTCTCGGCGCCCGTATCATGGCCATTGCGAGTGCCCTTCGGCGTGCCTTCCGACACTGCCCCCGACGCGAGCGCGCTGCCGTATTTCCTGACGGAGACGAGGCCCTACGCGGGCAACACTTCCATCAACACTGTGCCCGGGCTCGACCCTGAGCTCGTGCCCGCGCTCGACGTCGCGCACCGCGGCTTCGACGTCGGCTCGGTGCGCCGCGACTTCCCGATCCTCGAAGAGCGCGTGCACGGCAAGCCGCTCATCTGGCTCGACAACGCCGCGACGACGCAGAAGCCGCACGCGGTCCTCGATCGACTCCGCGAGTTCTACGAGCACGAGAACTCCAACATTCACCGCGCCGCGCACACGCTCGCGGCGCGCGCGACGGACGCGTACGAGGGCGCCCGCGAGAAGGTGCGGCGCTTCCTCGGCGCCGGCTCGACGCGCGAGCTCATCTTCGTCCGCGGCACCACCGAGGGCATGAACCTCATCGCCAAGAGCTGGGGCGCGCGGCACCTCAGCGCGGGCGATGAGCTCATCCTGACGACGCTCGAGCATCACTCGAACATCGTCCCTTGGCAGATGCTCGCCAAGGAGCGCGGCGCCAAGCTGCGCGTCGCGCCCGTCGATGACGACGGGCAGATCCTGCTCGACGACTACGAGCGGCTCTTCACTTCCCGGACGAAGCTCGTCTCGATGACGCACGTCTCGAACGCGCTCGGCACCGTGCTGCCCGTCAAGGCGATGGTCGAGATCGCGCACCGATACGGCGCGCGCGCGATCATCGACGGCGCACAGTCGGTGTCCCATATGCCCGTGAACGTCGCGGACCTCGGCTGCGACTTCTACGTGTTCTCGGGGCACAAGGTCTTCGGACCCACCGGCATCGGCGTCGTCTACGGACGCTCCGACGCCCTCGAAGAGACGCCCCCTTGGCAGGGCGGCGGCAACATGATCGTCGACGTGACGTTCGAGAAGACCGTCTACGCGCCAGTGCCCTCACGCTTCGAGGCGGGCACAGGCAACATCGCCGACGCGGTCGGCCTCGGCGCGGCGCTCGACTACCTCGAGCGGCTCGGCATGCACAACGTCGCCGCGTACGAGCACGACCTGCTCGTCTACGCGACTGACGCCTTGCGCGCCGTCCCCGGGCTGCGCCCCATCGGCACGGCCAAAGAGAAGGCGAGCGTGCTCTCGTTCGTGCTCGACGGCTATCGCTCCGACGAGGTCGGCGCCGCGCTCGATCGCGACGGAATCGCCGTCCGCGCGGGGCATCACTGCGCGCAGCCCGCGCTGCGCCGCTTCGGCCTCGAGACGAGCGTCCGCCCGTCGCTCGCGCTCTACAACACCCGCGCTGAGGTCGATCAGCTCGTGCGCAGCCTTCAACAACTGACGAGCGCGCGGAACCGACGCGGCTGAACCGCGCGGCTCGCGAGGGCCGCAATACCCACGAACACCGGCGGAGGCGACGCGTTCTGCGTCGGCCTTCGCCGGTGTTGCGCTTTGCGTCAGGGCTCGCTGATGGTGGGGAGCCCGCCCTCGGACCACCGCTGAATGCCGCCGGCGACGCTCTTCACGTTTCGGTATCCGCGCGCCTTCAGCAGGAGCAGCGCATAGAGCGAGCGCTTGCCGAGCGCACAGAGCGTGACGATCGGAGCGTCGTAGTCCGTCGGCAACAGCTGAGTTGCTCCGCTCGTCAGCACCGCGAGCGGCACGTCGAGCGTGTTGGAGATACCCAGCCTCCTGATCTCCTCTGGACTCCGCACATCGAGCAGCGTCGCGCCGGCGGCGACGAGGCGACTGGCCTCCGCTGGAGTGATGACGTCGGGGCTGTTCTCTGCGAAGGCGACCACGGCGTCCAGCTGCGCCTCGAAGGGCTTGGCCACAGGCGCGGGCGCGGCCGGGCTCGGAAACAGCTCGGGCAGGTGCCTCTGGAACGACGACATATACTTGAACGCGTTGTCGGGAAACACCACGACACACACGTTCCCCGGCGCGTCAGGCACGCTCTTCAGCACGCCCGCGAGCGCCATCCCGCTGGTCGGACCCGCGATGATGCTCTCCTCCTGAATGATGCGCTTGCAGAGGCCATAGGCCTCCTCGTCGGTGATCTCGAAGACCCCGTCGTATTCCTCGGGCTTGAAGAAGTCCGTCAGCGCGAGGGCGCGGCGGCTCCGAACGCCCGGGATATCGTGCCCCTGGGTCGGGTGCGCGCCGAGGATCTTCACGTCGGGGTTCTTGCTCTTGAGGAAGCGCCCGACCCCCGTGATGGTGCCGCAAGTGCCGAGCCCCGCGACGAAGTGGGTGATCTTGCCGTCGGTCTGCCGCCAGATCTCGGGCCCGGTCGTGCGGAAGTGCGCCTCGGGGTTCGCGGGGTTCTTGTACTGATTGAGCGAGGTCCAGCCGGGCTGCGCGCCGAGCTCGGCGGCCTTCGCCATGGCGCCCTCGGGCTGCCCGGGCATCGGGCAGAGCTCGTCCTTCAGCTCGATGAGGCTCGTGCCAAAGAGGCGGAGCGCCGAGCGTTTCTCGAGCGGGATCTCGCTCGAGAGCGTCGCGCTGAAGTGATAGCCGCGCGCGTTGGAGACCATCGCCAGGCCCATGCCGGTGTTGCCCGAGGTCGGCTCCACGAGGTTCTCGAGCTTCACGCCGCGCGCCTCAGCGTCGGTGATGAGGCTCCACGCGACGCGGTCCTTGACGGCGCCGAAGGGGTTGTACCACTCGAGCTTCGCGTACACCTGCGTGTGCTGAAACGGGACCGAGCGACGGAGTCGGACGAGCGGGGTCGGGTTGTCGACGTTCGAGGACATCTCGAGCATGGACTCGTAGACGCGGCGAGAGTGATCGGGCATGGCGTTCCTGGTGAGGGTATGGCGATCGGGGCGCGCACAGTCTGCAAACCACCGGCCAATGCGCGGCGAGCGAACGCCGCGAGGTCACGCGGGAATAGAGGTAGTCCGAGGGGCGCGAAGCTCCCCTCGTCGCGCGGACACGAGTCTGCGCCGTGAGGGGCAACGGGGCGCCGTCGAGCGGGACAGTCGCCCGTGACCGGCGCTCGCAAACCCGCTCACACCGGGAGCGTCGCGAGGGACTGCTCGAGATCGGCGATGAGGTCCTCGGGCGCCTCGACGTCCGCGAGGACTCACGGAGACGCTATCGACCTCCCATGGATCAGGCGCTCAACTCGCGGGCGCGCGGACCCCGGCGGCGGTCTCCTGCGCCGAGCGCCCCGGCAGCCCGTTCCACGTCCGAAAACGCGCGAAGACCCACGTATTCGACCCGCTTCCGTCATCCATGCGGAGAGCAGCGCGCAGGCGTCACGGGCGCCCGGAGTCAGGCACGGCGCGCGGCGCTTCGAGGCAGGCACGCCGACGCGGAGCGCCGCGACGCGCCCTCGACGTGCGCTTTCGCCGTTCCCTCGACTCCCACGTTCCGCGTACAAGCGACGCATGACCCTGCGCGCCCCGGCCGCTGTACGGCTCCTCTCGCTCACCCGGTTCGCCTCGCTCACGCTGCTCGCCTCACTCCCCCTGCTCGCGCTCGGCTGCGGCGACGACTCGACGCCGGCTCCGACCGACGCTGGGATTCACTTCGCCGACGGCAGCATCGACTGGGGCGTCGACGCCGGGCCCGCCGCGCCGCCGTTCGACTGGTCCGACGACTGGCATGCGCTGATGGCGGGCGTGTCGGTGATCGACCTCGGCGGCGCGCTCGCGTCGCCCATAGTCGCGTGGGACGAGGGCGCGTTCCCCGTCGCCGTGGACGCAGAGAACGCCACGTTCATCAGCGCCGCGCGCGTCGGTGAGGGGCGCGTGCTCGCGGTCGGGCACGAGAGCCTGATCTACGACTTCACGGCCGCCGACGATCGCGCTCAGCTCCTGCAAAACGCGCTCAGTTGGATGGCACACGGGCGCGCGCCGCTGCGCGTCGGCATCGAGGGCGCGCACGCAGAGCTGGAGACGCTCGTCGCGGGGAGTGGCGCGACGGTGAGCCGCGCGGGCGTCGCGGAGCTCGGCAGCGTGGACGTCTGGATCACGACGCACTACGAGCCGCGCACGGCCGAGGAGCTCGCGGCGATTCACGCGTTCGTGCGCGCGGGCGGCGGGCTGATCTCGGGCGGGCACGGCTGGTATTGGGCCTACACGCACGAGGGCGAGAGCATCGGGCGCGACTTCCCCGGCAATCAGCTGCTGCTCGACCTCGGGCTCGTCATCACCGCGGAGGGCACGACGACGGGGCGCGTCACGCTCTCGCCCGACGTGCCCGGCCCGCTCCTGCACGCGGGGCGCGCGCTCGCGCTGCTCGCCGCGCACGTCGACGGCACCGCGCCGCTCGCGCTCGACGCGCAGCGCCTCGGCGTGCTCACGGTGAGCCGCGCCGCGACCGCGATCCCGCTCGACGCGACCTATTGGCTGCGCCTCCGCGCGCTCCGCCCGCAGCTCGGCGCGGTGCAGCCGACCGAGGCGGCGCCCATCACCCCGCAGACGCACCCGATCACCGTGCTCGCCGCGCGCGTCGATGACCGCCTCGCGCGGGAGCTCCCCGCCGACGAGGTCGTCGCGCACCCCGCCGCCGCAGACTTTCCTGGGCTCGTGCCCGCAGGGACCGTCGGCGTGACGCGCACGGTGTCGATCGAGGCGAGCTATCCGCTCGGGCGCGACGGGCGCTACGGCTACGCCGACGCGCGCGCGCCGGTCTGGCGCAGCACCGGGCTCTATGCGCCCGCGGGAGTGCCGATCCGCGTCACGGTGCCCGCGGCGGCCGCGACGAGCGGGCTGCTCGTGCGCATCGGCTGTCACAGCGACGAGCTCTGGGACACCGACGCTTGGACGCGCTTCCCCGCGCTCACGCGCGTCGACGTCCTCCGCAGCGCCGAGACGCGCGTCGCCTCCGCGTTCGGCGGGCTGCTCTACGTCGCCGTCCCGATCGGCACCGACCTCGGCGCGCTCGACGTGCAAATCGAGGGCGCCGTGCCCGCGCCGGTGTTCATCGACGGCGTCACCTCGCTCGCGACGTGGCGCGCCGAGACGCGCAGCGCGCCCGCGCCGTGGGGCGAGGTCGTCGGGCGCACGCTCGCGCTCTCCTTGCCGTCGAGCAGCCTGCGCGCGCTCGACGATCCCTCCGCGGTCACGGCCTTCTGGGACCGCGTGCTCGACCTCGACGCGACGCTCGCGTCCATCTCGACGACACGCGCGCGCGCCGAGCGCGTCGCCTTCGACCGGCAGATCAGCGCGGGCTACATGCACTCGGGCTATCCGGTGATGGCGCCCGTCGGCGCCGTCGGCGACGCGCTCGACCTCGCGGGCATCGCGGCGAACGGCTCGTGGGGGCTCTTTCACGAGCTCGGGCACAACCACCAGTGGCTCGACTGGGTGCTCCCGAACACGACGGAATCCAGCGTCAACCTCTGGTCCGTGCGCGACTCGGAGGAGCTGCTCGGCTTGTCGCGCGACGTCGCGCACCCCGCGCTCACGCCGACGGAGCGCGCCGCGCGCATCGACGCCTTCATCGCGGGCGGGCGCGTGTTCGGCTCGTGGGACGCGTGGGGCGGGCTCGAGTGGCACCTGCAGCTGCAAGCCGCGTTCGGCTGGGCGTTCTACGAGCAGCTCTTCGCCGACTACCAGACGCTCGCGCCCGCAGCCGCGCCCGCCGACGACGCCGCCCGCATCGAGCTCTGGGTCGAGAAGACGTGCACGCGCGCGGGTCGAGACCTCTCGCCGTTCTACGCGCAGTGGGG
Organism: uncultured Sandaracinus sp.; assembly: GCA_903896985.1. Lineage (GTDB taxonomy): Bacteria > Myxococcota_A > Polyangia > Polyangiales > JADJQN01 > CAIUAC01. The sequence continues at coordinate 3,071 of CAIUAC010000067.1, read as the reverse complement.
CTTCCCGCTCAGCCCGGCGGCGCTCTCGACCTGCACCGCGCTCCCCGCGTGGGCGGAGAACCCGATGCGCTGAGGCGGGCGCTATCGGGCGTTCTTCGCGGCTCTCGGGCCAGTCGCCGCGGGCCAGCGCTCGGGGCGCTGCGGAGCGGGCGGGCTACGAGCTTCGACGCGCGCTGATCCCGCTGGCTCCAGCCGCCGCGTGGCTCTGCGCGGAGGCTGAGCACACGGCGACCGACGCGACGGCTCCGAACCGCGGCTGGCTTCAGTGCGTGCTGGCGCAGGTGCTCGTTCGGCTGGGGGACAACGACGCCGCCTTGGAGCTGGCGAGCGCGGCCCTCGCGTTCGGGCAGACCCACGGCGATCAGCGCGTCGTGCTCGCCGCGACGATCGAGGTCTCGCGCCTCCTCGCGCAGCTCGGCGAGGTCGCGCGCACGGCGGTGCTCCTGCAAGACGGCATCGAGCTCTCGCGGCAGCTGAAGGATCGCGCGAGCGAGGGCTTCCTGCTCGCGAGCCTCGGCTTCCTGCACGCGACGCAGGACGAGCCGGAGCCGTACGAGAGGTACACGCGCGAGGCCCTCGCGATCTTTCGAGAGGTCGGCGACCAGGAGCGCGAGGCGCACGCGCTCGCCAACCTCGGCGGCGCCCTCGCGCGCATGAAGCGGCTCGACGAGGCCGAGGCGCTCTACCGCGACGGGATGGCGCTCGCGACCGGCCTCGGCAGCCGCAAGACCGAGTCCCTGCTGCTCGGCGGGCTCGGCGCGCTCTGCTGCGCGCGCGGCGACTTCGAGCAAGGCGTCGCGCTACGCCGAGGCGGCGCCTCACCTCGAGCGCGCCATCACGCTCGCGGAGGCGCGCGGCTTTCGCGGCAACGTCGCCGAGGCGCGAGAGCTGCTGGCCCGCGTCCTCGAGCGCGCGGGCGACTTCGCCGGCGCCACGCAGCAGCTGCGCGGGCACCTGGCCCTCCGCGAGGAGCTGGTGGAGTCGCGCATCGCGGAGCGCGTGCACGCGGTCGAGCTGCGCGCTCGCGCCGAGGCCGCCCGCGTCGAGCTGGAGTGCGCCAACTGTCGCGCGACCGAGCTCGAGGCGGCGAACACCGAGCTGCGCGCCGCCCTCGAGCGCGAGCAGGAGCTGAAGGTCGCGCTCGTGTGCCGGCTCGAGACAGAGGGCGCGATGGCGCTCGAGGTCGCGCAGCGCCTGCTCGCCTCCATCGGCGGCGAGCCGTTTCCGACGAGCCGCGGGCCGCTCCGGGTCACTGCGAGCCTCGGCCTCGCGGACCTGCGGCAGCGGGACGACTCGGTCGAGCGCCTCACCGCCCGAGCCGACGCGGCGCTCTACGTCGCCAAGCGGCGCGGCCGCAATCGGGTCGAGCGCGAGCTCGAGGAGCTGGTCGAGCGCGAGCTCGCAGAGTGACGCGTTCGCGACGCGAGCCGGAGGGCGCCTAGCGCCAATCGGGGAACTGCGACCTGAGGTAGCGCTGCTCGTCGTAGAACAGCCAGAGCGGGATGCGGCTGTCGTCGTCGAGCGCGATGGCGGCGATGTTCTTTTCGACGCGGACCACAGCCCCGCCCACAGGCAGCGCCTCGCCGTGGGCGAGCTGAAGCTCGCCGGCGACGGTGCCGCTGCCATCCGCGATCAGGCTGAAGCCCGGCGGCAGGCGCAGGCGTAGACCGCGCTCCGAGGCGTCGATGACCGTGCAGGCGATCCCGTGGACGACGAGGTGCGGGCGCGCCCCGACCGGGTAGACAATGCGAAAGGCAGCGCGTTTGTGCGTCGGTTCGTTCATTGCAAGCATTCCATCCCCCAAGCAAACTTCCGCTATTAAGGGAACCACGCGTTTGGCCGTGGTCAACTGTCTGCCCGGGGTGCCAGCGCGGTCCGTGGTCGGCGCCATGATTTCATTGGCGAGTCGGCGCTGCGCAGCCTGGTCAGCCCCGCCCGAGATAGTGCGCGCGACAACAATTCAAATGTGGCATACTTTTGCGAGGAGGCTGGATGCCGCACCGCAAGGGCCTGGGGGCGACCCCGACGGATGAGAGGTCTGGCGACCCTGCGCACGACGCCGCGCGCGGGCGACGCGCGCCAACGCCGCACCGCTCCGAGACGCGCCTCTCCGTGCCGAGCGCCGCGCACACGCCGCGCCTCTCGCTGACGCCGGGCGGCCCGGCGGCGCCGCAGGGGCTCGACCCGCTCGAGCGCGGGCTCGACACGACGCTCGGCTCGACGCGGCGAGCGCGCTCGGCGAACGAGGCCCTGCGCGCGCTCTCACGCGCGGCGCGCTCGTACACGATCCACGACGCGAACAACGCGATCGTGCGCGGCTTCATCGAGGAGATGCTCAACGCGGTCGACGGGCACTGCGCGACGTACGGGGACCTCGTGCTCGGGGTCACGCCGAGCGAGCTTTTGCTCGACGGCGAGTGCGTCTACGTCGAGCGGGACCTCGAGCGCTCGCTCGCGGGCAAGCTCTACCGCGACGGCATCCGCGAGCTGACGATCGGCATGGAGGTCGACTGGCGCGAGCTGGTCGCGCTGCTCGGCGTCTTGACGATCCGCTTCGTGGGCGTGCGGCAGTTCGAGGACGACATCGTCACGCTGCTCGGCAAGGCGGGGCTGCTGCACATCCACGTCCGCGCGGTGGACGGCGTCGTGATGGCGGACGACGACGAGGACTCCGACCAAGAGCGGCAGCGGCTCCCGCTCAGCTTCGACCTGCCGGACTGCGAGACCGAGCCGCGCGCGGAGGTGCGCTACCAGGCGTGCACGCTGTCGGAGCTCGCGGTGCTGCGCGACGAGCTCGAGCCCGAGCGCAACACGCCGCAGGTCGTCGACCTCGCGCGGCGCGCGCTCGAGCGCTGGCCGATCGTGACGCCCGCGCCGGCGCGCGATGATGTGCTCGTCAGCCTCGCGCAGGTCCGCGACTTCCTCGTCGGCGAGGGCGACGTGGTCACGCTCCACGCCCTCGATCGGCTGCTGGCCGAGCGCGCCGTCGCGCGGCCGGACGAGGCGTCCCGCATCGACGCTTGGCGCGGCGAGCACGCGACGCCGGCGTTCCTCGAGCGCGTGATCGGCGT
>CAIUAC010000066.1 GCA_903896985.1 uncultured Sandaracinus sp. | reverse complement strand
GGACGCGGGCAGCTATCGCCCCGTGACCTTCGGCGAAGTGGCGCGCGAGATCGAAGACGTCGCGCTCTTTCTCGCCGCGGACGGGCATCGCCCGGCGGATCGCGGTGCGGTCTTCGCGCACAACAGCGTCGCGTGGATGAGCGCGGCGCTCGCGCTGCAGACGGCGGACGGCACGATGGTCCCGCTCTATGCGTCGAGTACGACGGAGCAAGCGGCGTACGTGCTCGAGCACTCCGACGCGCGCGTCGTCTTCGTGGACAGCGACGCTCTCTTGCGGCGCGTGCTCGGCGCGCTGCCCTCGCTGCCGGCGCTCGCGCGCATCGTGTTGATGGACGCCCGCGCGGACGCGCCGCGGACGCTCGCGGCGATGCGCGCCGCCGGCGAGACGACCCCGACGGACGCGGACGCGCTCCCGAAGGTCATCTCGTGGGTGGACGCGCGCGCGAAGGGGCGCTCCGTCGCCGACTCGGACCCTGCGGCGCTCGCTCGTTTGCTCGACGCCATCTCCCTCGATGCGCCCGCGATCATGCTCTACACGAGCGGCACGAGCGGACAGCCGAAGGGCGTGCCGCTGACGCATCGCAACGTCGGCGTGAACGGGCGCGATTGGCTGGAGGTGCTCGCGCCGCTCCTCGAGGAGGGCATGGTCGATCTGCTCTGGCTGCCGATGAGCCATGTGTTCGGCTTCGGTGAGGCGTGCATCGGCAACACGCTCGGCTGGACGAGCTATCTCGGCGATCCGCAGACCGTGATGGCGCGCTTGCCCGAGGTGAAGCCGACCGCGTTCATGAGCGTGCCGGCGGTCTGGGAAAAGCTCGCGCAGGCGGCGATGCGCGCTGACGATGCGAGCGAACGTGAGCGCCTCCTCGCCGAGGCGACGGGCGGCCGACTCCGCTTCTGTTTGTCGGGTGGCGCGGGGCTCAAGCGCGAGGTGAAGGAGCTGTTTCACTCGCTCGGCATCCTGATCATCGAGGGCTATGGGCTCACCGAGGCATCGCCGACGCTGACGATGAATCGACCCGGCGCGTTCCGCTTCGACAGCGTCGGGCTCCCGTTCCCGAGCGTGCAGCTTCGGCTGGCCGAGGACGGCGAGATCCTCGCCAAGGCGGGCAGCGTGTTCCTCGGCTATCACAAGGACCCCGTCGCGAGCGCCGAGGCGTTCACCGAAGACGGTTGGCTGAAGACCGGCGATGTCGGCGTCTTCACCGAGGATGGGTTCCTGCAGATCGTCGATCGCAAGAAGGACATCCTCGTCACGACCGGCGGCAAGAACATCCCGCCCGCGAACATCGAGCAGCGATTTGCCGACGACTCGCTCTTTCAGCACGTCGTCGTCTATGGCGACAATCAGAAGTACTTGGTCGCGGGCGTGTGGGTGAATCCCCTCGTCGCGGACCCAGCGCTCGCGGAGCTCGAGGGGGACCGCGGCGACGCGCTGCGCGCCCTGATCGAGGCGCGCATCGCGAAGGTGAACGCGGCCCTCGCGAGCTACGAGTCGATCAAGCGCTTCGCGGTGATGGAACCCGCGCTCAGCGTGGAGGGCGGGCACCTCACGCCGACGCTCAAGGTCAAGCGCAAGGCGGTCTACGCGGCGTTCAAGGCGGAGTTCGAGGCGCTCTACGAGGCGCCGTCGAAGCCGTCGGCCGCGACCAAGCCCGCGTCGAAGCCTGAGGCCCAGTGATGCAACCCCGGGAAGCGGTCAGCGGTCTCGCGCGGTTGTTCGGTCGCCCGGCGCCGCTCGTCGGGCAGACCCCCGCGGACGTGGTGCACGAGGAGAACAAGTGGCGCTTGCTGCGCTATGTGCCGCGCCCCGATGGGATCGCGTTTCGCACTCCGGTGCTGCTGATTCCCTCGCTGATCAATCGACACTATGTGCTCGACTTGATGCCCGGAAAGAGCTTTGCGCAGAGCCTCGTCGCGGCGGGGCACGACGTCTACGTGATCGACTGGGGCACTCCTGAGGCGGAGGATCGCTTCGTGTCGTTCGAGGACATCGTCGTCGGCGCCATCGGGCGCGCGCTCCGCGTCGCGACCCGCACCTCGGGGGCAGACGCCGCGCACGTGCTCGGCTACTGCCTCGGCGGCACGCTCGCGGTGTTGCACGCGGCGCTCGACTCCTCGCGGATTCGCTCGCTCACGCTCGTCGCCGCGCCAGTCGAATTTCACGACGATGGGCTGCTCTCGCGCTGGACGCGGACGAGCACGCTCGACACTGGCGCGCTCGTCGAGGGCGCGGGCAACGTGCCTTGGCAGCTGATGCAGGGCGCGTTTCAGCTCTTGCGTCCGACGCTCCCGCTCGTGAAGGCGGTGTCCCTCGCGCAGAAGGCGTGGGACGACCCGTTCCTCGACGGCTTCTTCGCCATAGAGACTTGGGGCAACGACAACGTGAGCTTCCCCGGCGCGTGCTGGCGCACCTATGTCGAGGAGCTCTATCGCAAGAACGCGCTCCTCGCTGGCTCGCTCCGCATCGGCGGGCGCCCCGTCGAGCTGTCGGCGCTCCGGACGCCGCTCCTCTGCGTCACCTTCGAGCATGACGAGATCGTCCCGCACGCGAGCGCGACGGTCGTCCTCGACTACGCCTCGAGCACCGACACCGAGCGCATTCACCTCCCCGGCGGTCACGTCGGGGCGATGGTCTCGAGCTCTGCGGCGAAGAAGCTCTGGCCGCGAATGCGCGCGTTTTGGGCCGCGCGCGACTCCCACTCTTGAGCCCGGCAGAGACCCCCAATGCACTCCACTACTCCCAGCGCTTCGACTCAGACTCCCGCTCTCCCGTTCGGTGAGCCGACTCCGCTCGGCTTGCTTGGGCTCGCGATCGGCTGTGGGCCGCTCGTGCCCATCGCCTTCGGCATGATCCCGAGTGATCCGGCGCGCGCGGGGGCGATGTTCTCCACGGCTGCCTGGTTTTGCCTGCTCTTCGGTGGAGGCTGTCAGTT